>JAHIGH010000099.1 GCA_018900295.1 Patescibacteria group bacterium
AAGTGGATTATTTTGGATCCGGCGCGATCGAAGCGGCCGAATGTGGGACATAAGGCAGAACAGATATGTCCTTTTTGTATCGGACGCGAAGGGGAGGAGCAGGAATTATACCGCGTAGGAGGAGAAGAGAGAGACAGTAATTGGCATATACGGGTTGTCAGGAATAAATTTCCATTTGCTCCAATTCACGAAATTGTTATTCATTCACCTGATCACCATAAAAATTTTGAGGAATTGCCGTTATCGCATATAGAGTTGATATTGGGTACTTATCGCGCGCGGTATTTGGAGAATCAGTCCCATGGGCAAGTATATATATTTCACAATCGGGGTATAGGGGGAGGAGAGAGTCTGCCGCATCCGCATACACAGGTGACGGTTATTCCGAAATCTGTAACGCTTGATTTGCCGCCTTTAGATACAACTTTTTATCCATCGAGCTTATTTTTTAAGAAGAAAAAAAAGGAAGAAACAGTAAATTCATCCCATTTTTATATTTATTGTCCTTTATTTTCCCAGTGGCCTGATGAGGTATGGGTTGTTCCGATGCAAAAGGGAAAATGCTTTGGTGATATTACTGACAAAGAAATTACGGATTTGGCATTTATACTTTCCAGGTTGATCGGTATTTTTGATTTGCGGCATGGGCATGAATTTCCATTTAATTTTTATATATATCCCGGAAAAAATTGGTATTTGAGGATATTCCCTCGTATTAAGATTTTGGGTGGTTTTGAGATGGGCTCCGGAATTGTCGTTAATACACAAGATCGCGCAGAGACATTTGCTTTCATAAAAGAACATTTTTTTGAACCTAATTTGGAGAAGATTCGCGTAGAACAGAAAGAGGATTACTGGAAAAGTGTATAATATTCATTGTTAAATTGTTATGGCGGGAAATAGTTACGGACAATTATTCAGGATAACAACTTTCGGAGAATCGCATGGCGGAGGTGTGGGAGTTGTTGTAGACGGGTGCCCGGCGAATTTAGAGATATCGGAGAATGATATTCAGAAAGAGTTGAACAGGAGAAAACCAGGACAGAGTGGAATAACAACTTCGAGGAAGGAGTCGGATACGATTCATATTCTTTCCGGTGTTTTTGAAGGCAAAACGACCGGAACTCCGATATCGCTTCTTGTATATAATGAAGATTTCCATTCTTCGGATTATGATAATTTGAAAGATGTATACAGGCCGGGTCACGCGGATTATACATATGATGTTAAATACGGGATGCGTGATTTTCGAGGCGGAGGGAGGGCGTCAGCTCGTGAGACATTGGCGAGAGTAGCTGCGGGAGCGATTGCAAAAAAATATTTAAAGGAAAAATATGGCATGGAGTTTTTGAGTTATGTTGAAAAAGTTGGAGATATTGATTCCAGTGTTGATTTGAATACCATAACATCAGAACAGATTGAGGCAAATATTGTCCGGTGTCCTGATAAAAATGCTGCCGAGAAGATGATCGCACTTATTGAATCAGTAAGAAATGACGGGGATTCCATAGGAGGAGTTATCAGGGGAGTTATCAGGAATGTGCCGGCAGGTTTGGGTGAGCCTGTTTTTGATAAGATACCGGCTGATCTCGCAAAGGCGATGATGAGTATTAACGCGGCGAAAGGATTTGAAATAGGATCAGGTTTTGCCGGAACGCGGCTTCACGGAAGCGAACACAATGATGAGTTTTATATCGCAACTGATGGAAAAATTCGTACTAAAACAAATAACGCGGGCGGTACGCTGGGCGGGATAACAACAGGTGAGAATATATATTTTCGGGTAGCTTTCAAACCGGTTTCGACAATTATGAAGAAGCAGAGGAGCGTGAATAAAGATAAAAAGGCGGTGGAATTTACGGCGAAGGGCCGGCATGATCCATGCGTCTTACCACGAGTGGTGCCGATAGTGGATGCGATGTCCGCCATCACGATATTGGATCATATTTTGCGGAATAAAGCGTATTTAAAATAATCTCAAATGCGGTAGAAAATTCAATTGGTAATGTCAGGAGTCGTAAATATTGTATTGTATTAATTTACTTGTTAGTATAAATATACCACTCCGCAATCATTTTGCAAAAATTAAGAAAAAGCAGAATTTTTTATAAAGCAGAATATGAAATGTATAAAAGCAGGAAGAATAAGAACAATTTTGATTTTGTTTATTTTGTTTATTACTTCGCTAATTTTTACTTCCATGATATATGCCTTTGACGCTCCCAGAATTTATGTAAAAGAATTAAATATAAATAAAACTTCCTTTAATGCCGGAGATAGTATCAGTGGTGATTTTTTGATGTGGAATACGACAGATGGAATAGCGGCGGATCTGGATTACAAAATATCCCTGATAAAAGACCGCCAGGTTTTCGGAGAGCAGATTTTCCCCGTGTCAGAGCAGATTTATCCTGATAAAACATATAAGCAGAATTTCACCTATGCTATACCGGCAAATATTTCAAGCGGTAGATACATAATGATGATACGTCTTTATATGAAAACAGGAATGCCTTTAAATTGGGGCGAAAAAGAGATCACCATCAGCGGAAACGATAATATGCTGAGAATTATCAACGCCAAATTGATGCAAGGCGATAAAGAATTCGGGGTAGGGGTAGGCGTAAATTTTGATCCGAATGAAGACCCTCCGAAAGCAGTGTTCAGCGCGGATAACCCATCGGACAAAAGCATTGAATATGATTTGAAAGTAATCGTCTACGCAGTCCAATCGAATATGGAAGAAAAAGAAAGCTTCTCTGCTAAGAAAGGCATTTTAAGTTCGAAACAAAATAAAGATTTCTCCATAACCCTTCCCAAATACGACACCTCAGGAACTTATCTGGCAAAGATCGCTTTTTATGAGAATAACATACTTGTTTCCAACGAAGAAAGTTTCCGCTGGGTGATAAAAGGCCCGAGCGCCAGAATATTAAAAGTGGAAAGCGGCGAGGATTTTTTTCAAAAAGACAAAATCGTAAAAATAACCGTTGATTTTGTCGGTCCTTCCGATGGTTCCAGTCTGGAAGGCGCGAATCTTACGGTTAGCATTTTTGGCAAGGATGGCAAGGTTATGGCATCTTCGAATCGTGATATCAGGCCAGGCAGCAATGTCAGTTCAGAGTTTTTTGATTTAATGCCGAGCGCTGATGTGTTAAGCCCAAGAATTGAGGCAAAAATCGTTAAAGATGGAAAAGTGCTTGATAGCTATACCACTGAAATAAAAACCGCCGGCGATACAGATGAATCTGTAGTGCCGATTCAATCGCAAGAAAATGAAAGCAGCAGGATTGAAATTTTTTCATTAGTATTAATTATGATTTTATTATTAGTTTTTATTATAATTCTAAAATTTTTCGAAAATAAAAAGATTTTTATGTTTATTTTACTTACAATCTCGTTTGCTGCAGGAATGGGAATATTTTATGCAGTAAAAATAAATAATACCCTTGTAGAGGCTGAAGGGTTAGATGATCTTGCGATTATATGGAATGAACCGATAAATGATTCTGTCTATAATTTTGGCGGTAATATAAGTTTTAGCGGAGAAGCTAATGTAGCCATGTGTATAAACGGCGTTTCATCTTTAAGCGCGGAGAGCTATATTTGCGATCGGGATGATGGCAGCGGCAATTGCGTGCAGACTGACCCAGGCGATTTTGTTTCGGTTATTCCCAAGGGTTTGGTAAGAATTAAAGAGGGAGCGACGGATTATGTTTATGTTTTGGATGCCGGCGGAAGAGTTATGAAATACAAAGAATCGAATTTTGGCGCGGCGGGAACAATACCGGCGCCAGTGGCGGTGCTTGGCGGATCTGGAAGCGGCAACAGGCAATTTAAAGATCCTAATTCGATAATTTATGACTCAGTAAGCGGTTATATTTATGTGGCTGATACGGGAAATAATCGGATAGTAAAATTTAATCCGAGTGATTTTGCGGGAACATGGCGAACAGTCGGCGCCGATCGAGTTACAAAAATTAATCTTCAGTGGATTGAGAGTCCCGCAGGTTCAGGCAACTGGGTTCAGGATCACGGTACAGGATATAATCCTCTAAGTCCTCCGCTTGTAACGATTAGCGGAGGCGGAGGTGGCTCTGGCGCGACCGCCGAAGCGATGGTTACCGGAAGCGGCAAAGTGTGGGCTATCAATGTAACTAATGTGGGCAGCGGTTATTTATGGGATCCAAATATAACAATCGCGCGGCCTGCCGTCGGCAAAACAGCACATGCGTACGCTACGCGTGGTTTCACCAGTCCAATAAGCGTATTTTATGATTCGGCGGGAGCATATCTCTATGTAACAGAAAGAGGATCTAATAATCGAATCGTGAGGTTTAAGCCAAGCAATATAAGCGGGACATTTCGGGCGTTTGGAAATGGCTGGGGAGTTGGCAAAGGATATTTTAGGTCTCCGGGCGCGGTTTTTTATGATAAAAGCACCGATGGCGGCGTTGCGGGCGCGGGGTATATTTATGTGGCAGGCGGGTGGGGTAGTCAGATTATAAGATTTAAGGCGGCAAACATGACAGGAACATGGCAAAAAATCGGCGCAGACAGTCTGACTACAATCAGAGTTGACAATGGCGGTTCAGGTTATACTTCAATTCCAATCGTAGCAATTAGTGGTGGCGGCGCTATTACTAATGCAACCGCTACCGCAACTTTAGGAACAGGAGCGGACAGTGATAAGGTGGTATCAATTACGGTGGATACAGGCGGAATGGGCTATACTTCTGAACCTTCAGTAGCTATTAACGGGGGCGGAGGATCCGGCGCAACTGCGACTACATGGGATATTAGATCTTTTGCCGGTTCCGGCGTGGGACAATTCGGCAATCCTAAGGGAGTTTATTACGATTCCGGCACGGATTATATTTATGTTTCCGGCGGGGATAGCGTTGTTAGAGTTAAGGCTACTGGTAATATGATCAGCGGATCGCGCGTTAATCCGGTTACGGATTGGACGGATTTCGGCGAATACGGAAGCGGTACGGGTAGATTCAATTTGGTAAGAGGCACTATTTATAATTCGGCAACAGAAAATATTTATACTGCCGATGAAGGAAATTATCGAGTAGTAAAACTTAAAGAAGCTGAGGAATTTGCAACCGCAACCGCCATTATCAGCGGCGGCGCCGTAACCGATATTAATATAACTGATAAAGGAGAGGGTTACACATCCGTCCCGGTCGTAACAATTAGCGGGGGCGGGGGATCCGG
The DNA here is from genome assembly GCA_018900295.1 of Patescibacteria group bacterium. GTDB lineage: Bacteria > Patescibacteriota > Microgenomatia > Levybacterales > UBA12049 > JAHIGH01. The sequence continues at coordinate 5,224 of JAHIGH010000099.1, forward strand.
CGCAACTGCTGTTGTTGATAAAATTGCCGGCAAAAAAGTGCGGAGTATCGCGATTACCAACGGCGGTTCCGGTTATACTTCGGCTCCAACAGTAACGATTAGCAAAATTGGCGATTGGTCTGAAATTGATTTTACTCCTCCGACTTCAAATCCTGATTTTTTCCCATACAGAATAGACACGACTGTTCCGGTAAGTTTTAGCGCGCCTTTTGCTCTGGGACCGAGCGGCGAAGCTTTTGCTAAAGTTATAGTAAGGGCTGTGGACGGGGAGGATAATTTTTATGAAACGGAAAGTTATGCGCCGATATTTATTACTACACCTCCCCCGACATATACAGTCAGCGGAAATATATTTATTGACGTCAATAAAAATAAATTAAAGGATGGAGGAGAAAGTAATTATGCGGCGGCGGCGCCGACTATAACAATAAACCCTAACGTTGGAACGATTAATACATTAGCTAATGGTACTTATACTATTACAAATTTACCTGCCGGGACGTATACCGTAAGCTATACATCACTTTCTGCCGGTTATTTTATGGTTTGGCCTAAGCCTCCATCTTTTCAGGTGACAGTTGGTCCATCATGTAATGTTGTTAATTCAGCAACAGGAGGCGAATGTTATTAATAATATATAGTAAAATATGAAAAATATATTAAATTGGCGTGTAGGCTATTTTTTAATTGTTTTTGTTTTTTTTATTATTTATTTAGCTTCATATACAATATTTGAAGTTAATGCTGTTGTTTATGATTCAGGAGAACTTTGTCTTGATACCGGATTTAATCCCATCAATGGCCTTAGTAATTGGGTAACCGGTAACTCGAATTTCAGACGAAATTATGGTCATGGTGTCTCGTCTTTGTGTCCTGGTTGTTGCGGAGCAGTCCCCGGGAGTTATTGGGTAAGAAATAATGCAGCAGACAAAGTGCAGAGGGTATTAACAGTAAAAACTCCTTCCTTGCCAAGTGCAGGAATGTACCAATTTACTATAAATTATTTGATCGGTGATGTCCCCTCCCAGGCAGATGAAAATATGCAAATCGTTATTGGCGGTGAAACCTTTGATTTAAGGGATGGAGTTGAGCTTGTAAATGCCAACGATTTGCGTGATTATTCGAATATTACTGTAAATTTAAATGCAGGTGTTAATAGTTTCGATATTAAAGGAATCGGAGATGACAGCGTGCAAGTGGAAGCCTTCAGGCTTGTTGAAGTTGTAGCAAGTCCGGGTAGTATCCGAAACCTTAATTTTGCTATTTCTAATTCCAAGTCGTGGATACAGACTTATGGATTGGATATCCGGGTTGACGGCGGTTTTTATAATCCCATACCGGCGACTGCAAACGTTGCCTGCGGGGGAGGAGCTTATTCTTCCGGAACAACAGGT
>JAHIGH010000009.1 GCA_018900295.1 Patescibacteria group bacterium
ATCTTCCTCCTGATTGTCTTGCGGTTTGTTGGCTTGGAATCTTCGGGGGGGATTTATAGGTCTTTGATCAGATTTCACTTCCTGTGAATATCTTTGGCCTAAATTTCTTTGCTTTGCGATCGGAGCGGGCGCGCTTTCACGTTTTGCACCATTTCTCATGAGAAGGGATGCTATTTCAAAGGCTAATGGGCTGGTTGAGGGACTCTGGAAATTTTGCGTCGCGTAATTAATGCCGTCTAATAAATTTTGAGCAATATCGCGATCCATACGAAAACCGAGGGATAGAGCCAGATCCGCCACCTGTTCGCTAACGGACGAAAAATCGGGAGAGACAGCGACAATATCTCCATATCCTTCATTTTCCTGTTTGTTGTCAATATTGATTATTTTTGTATTTAATAATTTATCGGAATTTATTAGCTCACCAAGGTCAGATAACCGCGGCGTGCCAATAACGAATAACAAACTAAACGTGGCTCCTCCTTTGGAATATTTAACGTCTTTTTCGTCGAATGTAAGTCCTTGATTTGAGGCTTTGACTATGATATTGAGAAAACCGCTTTCTAATGTATAAGACACCTTTTCAACCTCTCCCTCTACATATGGAAAGGAAACTACAAGATCTCCTTCGCCACCTTCGAGCCGGGTCGCAACCTTGTCAATACCTACAAGATTTGATAGTTCTACTATCGGCTGTGTCGGACAAACAATTGTTACTTTTTTATTTTCTTTAAGGAGTAAATATAATGAGAGGGCGGCAGCCATTTCATCTATTGATGGATTCTTGCCTACTATTATCGCAATATTATCGTTATTACTGATCGCATCTTTGATCTTTTGTACTATCGCGTTATCCATATAGTTATTTAACTATGGGATAGTATCATATCACCCACTTGTATGTCAATAGGTGAGGCAATAAGGATTCCTGCTTCGTGGCCTTTTTCAACCTTTGAGGCTATATTCTTACCAATGCGTAAAGAGGATATAGTGGCCTCGCCTACTGCTACCTGATCACGCAGCAAACGAATCTTGTCACCCCGCGCTATCCTACCGTCGTTGACGTGTATCCCGTAAGCCTCTGTTTTTTCGAAGGGAAATTTGGCAAGTACTTTTGCTTTTCCAAAAACTTGCTCCATTTGCGCTTGCAGTTTGCCTTCGAGCGCGTCTTTGACCTCGCCAAGCATTTCATAAATAATTGAATAATTGCGCAGCAGCACTTTTTCTGTCATGGCGAGCTTGTAGATTTCCGGACGTATTTTGGTATTAAAACCAAGAGCAATGCTTCCGGTTGACTTGGCAAGAAAAATATCAGCTTCAGAAACTTCCCCTGTTTTGTGTAAAATTGGCTTTACGTCTTCAGGTAACGCGCTTAGTATCGCTTCAAGCGATCCTTGCGTATCGGCTACTATAATTACAGATATTCCCTTTTCTTTTTCTTTTTTTTGATACAACATCTCTTTTTTTAGAGGAATGATTAACGCCTGAGTGTCTTTGCGCATTATCGTATTTGATTTATGTGTAATTATACTTCCGACACCCGGAACAGAATCAAATCCGAGTATCTCAATAGCATCTCCCGCGCGCGCTTCTTTTAGGTGTTGACCTTTATCATTTATTATTGTACGGACTCTGCTATTTAGTCCATCTGTAATAAGATCATCTCTCACTTTTATAGTACCGCTCTTAATAACTACAGTCGCGCGCGGTCCCGCTTTGGGGTCAAGCTTGCTTTCGATAACGATTGCTTTAAGCTCTGAACCCTTGAGTACCCCATTTTCGCTTGTCTTATGTAGGTCAAAAACAAGCAAAATAAGATCGAGTAATTCTTTGATGTTGTAATTTGTTTTTGCCGATACCTCTATTACGGGAATTTGCCCGCCATATTCCTCAAGGGTTATTTGCTCTTTTAGCAGCTCTTGCTTAACTTTCTCTGAATTTTTGGTCGGTAAATCAGTTTTTGTAAGTACAACGATAAAGCGAGTGTTTGTTTTTTTGAGAATATCTATACTTTCTTTTGTTTGCGGCTTCAGGCCTTCGGTTGCAGCTATGACTAATAGAGCTAGGTCAGCAACCTGAGCGCCTCTCCCACGCATTTGGGAAAATGCTTCATGACCAGGTGTATCAATAAATGTTATTGTCCGCTTTTTACCTTCATGAATTAAATCTATCGATGATGCTCCAATTTTTTGCGTAATTCCGCCTGTTTCCTTTTCTGCTATGGAAGTTTTTCTGATTGCGTCAAGGAGGGTTGTTTTGCCATGGTCTACATGACCAAGTACGGCTACGACTGGAGGAGGTTGAGCTTGTTCTTGATTATTGTCCGTTTTTTTATCTTTTGCCATAATGAGATATCTTTTTGAACTCTATAAATTTTCAATTTGCAATTTTTCCCGCATAAGCGGGATTTCGCTTCGGCTTCAACAATTTTCATTGAATTTTCAATTAATCAATTTTCAATTATTTTTTGCTTCCACAGATTCTTTTATCAGAGAATCTGTTGTTATTTCTTGCGGTTTTTTTTCTTCTACCACAGGGGTTGAAGGGGCGACTTTTTCCTCCTCAAGCTGCGGAGTTTCTTTTCCTTCTATTTCAATTCTATAATGCGTTAATTTGTATGCAAGTCGTACATTTTGACCATCTTTACCTATGGTAAGAGATAATTCTTCTTTGGGGACAGAAACATGGGCAATTTTTTCTTTTTCATCTATGCTTACTGTGACATTTTTGGCAGGAGAAAGCGACTGGGCAATGTAGGTCTTGATATCTTCCGACCATTGAATAATATCTATCTTCTCAAGGCCTCCTAATTCCTGAATGATTGATTGCACCCGGACTCCTTTTTGGCCCACACAAGAACCAACAGGATCTATGCCCGGTTGACCGGAATAAACAGCTACTTTAGAACGATTTCCCGGTTCGCGAACAATATCTTTTATTTGCACGCTTCCCTGCATTACCTCAGGTATTTCTCTTTTAAATAATCCCTGTATGAGGCCATTGTCTGTCCTTGAGACAATTATTTCTTCACCCTTGGAACCTTGCCTTATGTCTGACAGATAAAATCCCAATCGCTGATTTAAATGATATTTTTCATTTGGAATCTGCTCCTGAGGAGGCATTATTGCTTCCGCCTTGCCAATATCTACGATAATATTTGGCCCCGCGAAACGGAGAATCATACCATTTATTATCGATCCAATTTTTATTTTATAATCTGAAATAATTGCTTCTTTTTCTTTTTCACGAATTTTTTGCAGTATAACTTGCTTGGCAGTCTGCGCTGCAATTCTTCCAAATCCCGGAGGCGTGACGTCCTTATCACCTTGAAAAATATGCGTTTCACCGGTATTTGGATTTAGTTCTGCCCGATAATTTTCAAGTTCAATTCCCGGGTGATCTTTTCTATATGCGGCAAGAATCGCGTTCTTTACTGTTTCGAGTACGACGTTAATCTCTACTCCCCGTTCGGAGGCGACTTGATTTAGCGCTAGAGCAAATTCACTCCTTTGTATTGCAGGCATGGAGGTAGTATAGCATATAGAAAGATCAAAAATCAAAAATTTTGAAAATTTATATAACAGTTATATTGATATTATTCGTTCCGTCAATCCCGACATTAATATTCTTCCCCCTGACTACTTCTCCTATTAATTTTCTTTTTGCAATCAGGTCTTCAATATTGTCTTGAATATAACGATGCAAGGGTCTCGCGCCAAATTCCTGATCAAAACCCTCGTTCGCAATTTTTTCAATTATCGCGTCGTCGAACGTGATCTTTATGTCCTGCTTATCCAAGTCTTTAATTATTTTATTAAGCAGTAACTGAACTACTTTTCTGACTTCCGGTTGCCCAAGGGGCTTGAAGGTAATAACGCCATCGAAACGATTTAATAATTCAGGCTTAAAAATCTTGTTAGTCTGTAAATAATCCAAGAGTCTGGTATGAAATTTTTTATCAAGCGCGGCACCACTACCTACTTCTTCACGAATAAACTCAGATCCGGCGTTGGAAGTGGCAATGATAAGCGCGTTATCAAAAGATACAGTTACGCCTTTGTTGTCTGTTAACCTTCCATCATCAAGGACTTGAAGAAATAGATTGTGTATTTTGGGATGCGCTTTTTCAAATTCATCGAGTAAAACGAGTGAGGCAGGAGCCGCATGAATTTTGTCGGTCAATTCTCCTCTTTCATTCCCTTCTCCGGGCGGGGCACCTAAAAGCCTGCGGATACCTATTTCATCCGTATATTCGCTCATATCTAATCTGATCATATTTTTCTCTCCCCCGTAATAAAGGTCTGCCAAGGCTTTGGTTGTTTCGGTTTTTCCAACGCCTGTAGGACCCAGAAAAAGAAAAGAGATCGGTTTTTGAGATAAAGATAATCCTGAACGCGCCCTGCGCATTGCCTCCGCAATTGAGGTCACTGCTTCCTGCTGGCCAATAACCCTTTGATGTAATTTATCTTCCAGATGCAGCAGTAAATCTATTTCTTTCTTGTCCGGCATGGCAATGGCAACATGGACGGTGTCTTCGATGTGTTTTACAACATCTTCTTCCGTGACTACTTTTTTACGCGTGTGTTCAAAAAATGGAGCTTCTGAAAGCGCTACTTTATTGGAAACGTTTTCAAGAAGACTAATCGCGTTTCCCGGCAGAACAGAATCCTGGAGAAAACGGCCGGCCAACTCAACCGCGCCCGCAATGGCGCGATAACTTATAATACAATTATTCTTTTTTTCTATTTCTCGCGTTTTTTCCAGAACCATTTGGATGGCAGTATTCTTATCAGGCTCTTTCAGTTCAATTACATTAAACACTTCTTTTATTGGATTTCGCTCTAAATAGGTTTTGTAATTCCCTGTGGAAATAGTGGCGATAACAGGCAGATTTCCTGATTGTAAATACGGCAAAAGTGCGCCGGAAATATCCAGATCATAGGAAGACGCGCCCATAAGATTTTGAAAATCAGGAATATAAAGAATGACATCAACCGCGTGTGAAATTTCAGAAATAATTGTCTGCAGGCGGGACTCAAGCTCGTTCCTGTTGGATGCGCCTGCAGTGAGCGCGCCTACCATTAATTCGAGTACTCGACGATAATTGAGAAATGAGCCGAGATTTCCTTCAAAACTATGATAGGCAAAGGCTTTAACAAGATTTTCCTTGCCGCTGCCGATATCGCCAACAAGCAAAACGTTGTTGTTCTCCGCTTTAATGAGTCCTTCTAAAATGGCTTTAAATTCTTTTTCGCGGCCTGTAATCAGCGCTTTATTTTTGAGGGCTGAACAGGTGAAATTAAAAGCATATTTTTTGGTCTCCGGTGTCCAGCCGGCAATTAACGCTTCACCAATCCCTCCTCCGGTAAACTGCAGGCGTTTTTTACGCGGATTCTCCTCTGCCGGATATTCCTGTCTTAACCAATATACTAAATTATTCAAGTCATCTGATTTTAACTGTTTTGCAAACAAAAGCTTGTCCTCTGATTCATTAAACAGCAAGTAAGCTATAAATACATCAAGTGTTGTTACAAATTTCCCATGAAATGTTCTTGCGACTTCCAGCGCGCTTGAGGCCAATGTTTTGGCCGCAATGGGGTGCATGACGATATCTTTTTCGCGAATGTTGGTTTTTTGCATAAAGCATCTGATTTGAGGATATTTAAATAATTTTTTTATTAACGCAAACTCACTTCTTGCGCCTTCGTTAATAAGAAGCGAGAGCGCCGGAAGCGTAAACGAATCAAAGATGTTTTTCCCTTTATTTTTGTCGATAGTAAGCCCGGGTTTAGCTTTATTTATTTTATATCGGAAAAATATTTCGTTCATAAGGAATAGATTAAATAAAAATAAAGTGATCTTAATAGAATGAAGTGATTGATCGCTCAAAAGTTGATAGATAATAAGTGTAATAATAAAAAGGAAAAAAACCAGGCGAATTGACCTAATGTAGGCTCTTTTATAATACAAATTTAATTTTGCGTATAATTCCATAATTCTATGTCTATAAAAATATAAGTAATACTGTAATTACCGGAAATACAAAAAAGGATAGTGTAACTATCAATTCAAATAACAAGAGGCAAGCAAATAATAAGAGGTCTACAAAGATAATAGCGGTCTTCAGTGATATTCCCATGCCTATTGAAAATCCAACCAATCCTTGTCTATACTCATTTTTCAGAGGCTTAAAGTATGTCCTAATACAAAGAGGAAGCGCAAATAACTCCATTAAATAAGTATTCAAGGAAACAAAAAAGCTAAGTATCTCCAGAGGAGCCTCGATAAACCAAAATTTCAAAAAGGTAAAAGGTAAAAGCATAGTATTTTAAGTATAGCTCTACGCTTTCAAAATGTAAATTTTTGATAACCTACTGAGGTGTATATTAAATTAAGTGAGATACATTACGTTTATTATGATCTTCCATCCGGCTGCATTGCCGTACCACCTCCGCCATAATTCACCGATCCGGTTGGCTCCGGAGCGGGATTTTGATAAGGAGGTTGGGGTGGTTGATATGGCGGCACATTGCTGACTGGAAGGGGCGGCTGATTTTGTACCGCATTGAGGTTGGCCGGATTTGGCTGTCCCATGCCAAATGGATAGTTTTGTTGTGCTGTAGGAGATTGGCTTTGCGACTGACTTGATGGGGGTGTTGTTATATTATTTTCGGGAGAAATATCTATTGTGCTTAAAATCATAGCTGCCAGTTCGTCGCCTTGGGCTCCTGCCTGATCAAGCTGCGTTTTAATTTGCTTGATATCCTGATCGGTTGCCGTATCTGTTAAATTCAGAATTGCTGACGCGAGCTGATTGCCTTTCTGACCAGCTTCATCTACTTTGGTGTGGATGTTTGTGAATATTTCTTTTTCATCTGAGTTTTGCGCAGTAATAGGATTTGCTATCAAGAGTAACGGCTCTTTAATTCTTATAACTTTATCATGATTGATTGCGTCTTGTATGGTAGCAAGAATTTCAGCGGCTAATGGATCGCCTTGTTCCTGCGCCTGAATTAATTGTTTTTGTAATTGTTCTATGTCGCTATCTGATGAGATGTCTGTAATTGCCATAATTTGCCTGGCCAGTGTATGATTCTGTTCTCCCGCATTATTTATCCTGTCATAGAGAGATGAAAATTTCTTTTTATTTTCAGGCGCTGCTAAATAAAGGGGATTTACTAACTGCTTTATTATCAGTTTGAATTTGGTTACAGGTTTTGCTTGTAATTCTTCTTCTGCCTCTTTGGCAATTTCACTGTTAATTTTCGCGAGAACTTCTGTTGCAAATTCGTTATCCTGATCTTTTCTTTTACATAGTTCATCCATTATTTTTTTTACTTCCGCTTCTGACGAATCATGTTTCAACTGTAGAATTTCTGCCGCAAGCAAATTATTGTTCTGACTTTCAACTACAACTCTATCATGTATTTCTTTGAATACATCTCTTGATTTCCCGGATTTAACAGTTTCCGGATTAACGATTTGAAGAAGCATTTTCTTCTCTTTCTTTAAAATTTGCGCTTTTTGCACTGAGCTTGCGGCAAGATCAAGTATCTCTTTTGCTAACTCATCCCCCTTTTTCATTAATTCTTCAAGTCTTTGTCTAATCACTCCAATTGCGCTATCCGGCGTGGCGGTAGTTACCGCGAGGATTTCAGCGTATACAATATTGGTCCCGGCGCCGGCTTTGACGACTTTTTCATGCAATTTGGTAAATATTTCCAAATCAGATTCATTTGCAGCACTTTCGGGTGACGCAATTTTTTGTAGAATTATCCTGAACCCGCTATCTGTTATTTGAGTTATATCTCCTGCTTGTCCGGCTTTGCTGAAAATGAATTCATTGATATTATCGTTGTAGTCAATAACAATCGTGTCGCCTGTCACGAATTTCTTGGATATGATAGCTAAAGCTATTGGATTTTCTATAGTTGTTTGTATCAAACGCCGAAGCGGCCTGGCGCCATAGACAGGATCATATCCTTCTTTGGCTAATTTACTGATCGCTTTCTCTGTAATTTGCAGACTGAATCCTTGCTCTTTCAGAAGAAAAGCTGTCTTTCCGATACCCAGGCGAACTATTCCGGTCATGTGTTCGGGGCGGAGAGGTTTGAATATAACCACCTCATCAAAACGATTAAGAATTTCCGGACGCAAAAATTTAATCAGCTCTTCCCTGATAATTTTTTGCAGTTCTGTAAATTGTTTATTTAGTTGCTCCGATGTTGGCTTGATTTCCTTATCCTGTTTGCTTAAAAATTGTTGGATTAATGAGCTCCCAATATTTGATGTACATATAACAATAGTATTTTTGAATGAAATAACATTTCCCTTGTTATCTGTTATCCTCCCGTCTTCAAGCAACTGTAAAAGTATATTGAAAACATCCGGATGAGCTTTTTCAATCTCATCAAACAAAACAATCGAATATGGTTTCTTCCTTACTGCTTCTGTCAGGACTCCTCCTTCTTCATATCCAACATATCCGGGGGGAGCGCCTATGAGCTTGGCTACTTCGTGCTTTTCCATAAATTCGGACATATCAAGACGAGCCATGGAATCATCACGACCGAAAAGAAGTTCCGCTAAGGTTTTGGCTAGTTCTGTTTTTCCAACACCTGTTGGACCTAAAAAGATAAAGGAAGCAATAGGTCTTTGGCCCGAGGCGAGTCCGATTCTTCCACGCCGCACTGCTTCGGATACTCCAGTGACTGCTTCTTCCTGGTCAATAAGTCTTTTATGGATATGATCTTCCAGTTTAAGTAATTTTTCGCTTTCGTCCTCTGTTAACCTTGTGATAGGAATTCCAGTCCACCCGCTGACGACTTTTTCGATGTCGCTTTTTTTTACATCGCTATTCCCCCTGCTCCCTGCATCGACTTGAAGTTTTACTTCAGCGCAGGCTTCGTCCAATAAGTCAACGGATTTATCCGGAAGGAAGCGCTCACCAATGTATTTTTTAGCGAGTTTGATTGATTCTCTTAGCGCATCTTCAGGAATTTTAACATGATGGAATTTCTCATATTTCGGACTAAGGACCTTCATCATTTCTAAGGCGCTTTCCTCGCCGGGCTCTTCGGCTGTAACCGGCTGGAAGCGGCGTTCAAAGGCTTTATCTTTTTCAAAGTGCTTACGATATTCGGTTGTAGTGGTAGCGCCAATAAGTTGTAGTTGTCCGCGAGCAAGGTACGGCTTTATGATGTTAGCCGCGTTCATGCCTTCACTTTCTCCGGCGCCCATAAGAGCATGAATTTCGTCGATAAAAAGAATAATATTTCCACTTGCACCAAGTACTTCTGCTATTACTGCCTTTATTCTTTCTTCAAATTCGCCGCGATGACTTGCTCCGGCAACTAACGAAGCAACGTCCAGTTGAAAAATTCTTTTATTAATCAAATCTTTTGGAATAGCATTGACGATGATCTTTTGCGCTAATCCTTCGACTATTGCTGTCTTTCCCACGCCTGTCTCTCCAATAATAATAGGGTTATTTTTTGTTCTGCGCAGGAGAATATGAATGATGCGATCAATTTCTTTGTCACGGCCGGCAACCGGATCAAGTTTGCCTTCACGTGCTTCTGAAGTTAAATCAATAGCGTATTTTTCCAAAATTGATTTTCTACCGTAATTAAATGTTGATGATTTTGAAAGCTTTTCTACAATTATTTCTTTTTTAAGTCCTTGGGTTTGTAAAATTTGCCGGGTTGAGTAATTAGGGCTAAAAAGAACAACCAAAATATCTTCCGGTGAAATAAAGGTTACACTTCGCATTTTTGCATCCCGATATGCCTGGTCGAAAATTTGTTGAGAAACTTTACTAAGAATTGGTTGCCCTTTGTAGACTCCCACTCTTTCTTTTGCCTGAATTTCTTTGGAGAGCCTGCCGACATCGACAGAAAATTCACCAAGTAATTTACCTATTTGCTCATCATATAATAAACCAAACAGTAATTGATCCTGCTCTATGTATTGCTGATGGATTCTCCTGGCCTCTTCCTGCGCGTGGGTTAATACAAGACTTGCTCTTGGGTCCAGATGAGAAAGCGCTGACATATCTATCTTTACGACTGACTGTCCTTTTGGTAACCCTGCGCCCGGATGCCCTCCTTGAGGATCCTGGTTTTGCTGCGAACTCTGATAATTAGAAGTTGCTGGAGGAGGAGTTTGTCGCGGAGATTCATGTATGGATGGTTGTTGACTTTGTTCTTGAGACATTGATTGATCAGGAGGCATCTGAGTCTCCTGTGTTTCGCCATCTTTTTTTTGATTGAATAATTTTCCAAACATATGGGCCATTAGGGCTTGTAATAAAATAATTTATACAAGCTGACTCGTCTTTTTGGTGAGCTTCTTCGTTACTGAATTATTCAAGTATACACTGTATACTATCGCAATTCAGTGCCTCGAATCTCACACAAAAATACTTCGTGATCTTGCATAACTTATTTTGCTACCAGCCCTTATTTAATTAAATACTAATTTTTGCAAAAGAACAAGTGGTTGATTAATTATCCTCTTCTACTGCCAGTGTTTTTGCATCATTTTGCGTCTTTGATTGAACTTCTACTTTTTCTTCATTTTCTTCTCCAGATCTTAATTCTGTAATTACTGTTTTCGCTGCTTCAAATTTGATATTGAGATAGGTTATTATTTCTTGATAAGAGAATCCGCCTAAAAGCAAGAAGGGGAGAATTGCCCCAACCCTTCTAAGTCCTTCATTTTTCTTTTCTAAATCAGAATCTATTAATAGATTAATTGTTGTTGATATTTCTTCTATTTCTTTCCCTATCCATTCAATTCTTCCTTTTTTATCGTCGCTGAAGCCAAACGGTACAGGAAGAGTCCGGTAATTTTCTTCCCACATTTTCCTGATTTCTTCATAGTCTTTTTCCGTAACTTCCTGAACTGTATTGTCTGATGGCACTATGGATGAGCTCATTGTGGAGAGTATTGCTTTCGCGAGTTTGTCATTTCTCTGCTTGGCATCGAATAAGTCTTTTTTTAGATTCTCGATATCTTTTGTTTTTGTAGTTAATTTTATATCTAAAATTGATGATGCAAGCTTGTCGCCTGCTTTGCTAGCTTTTAATACTTGTTCATTTAGCTTGTTAAAGCGTTCTTTGTTTATTGGGGAGGCAATTGTTGCCGGGTTGGCGATTTGCGAAAACATGTTCCTCATTTGTTTCAATTCAACATGTCTATTGGTAGCGCTGATTACCTCTGAAGCCACTTTATTTTCTTTTTGTTCTTTGAGCAGTTGCGATTTTATGTTTTCAATATCAGAGGCAGCGGTTTCTTCTGTTGTAGTAAGAATTTTCGCAGCAAGCTCATTATTGTTTTCTTTGCCTTCTTTTAATAGATAGTCATGAAGTCGTGTATAAAAGTCACGATCGTCTTCCGGTGAGAAATCAGGGGTTGCGATTTGCTGTAAAACAGTCTTTATCTGCGCCATTGTTGCATTAATTTCACCGAGGTCCTGTGTAAATACCGAGGCTGCCATAAGGATGAGTTCGGCGGTCATATTGCCTTTTTGGCTTTC
>JAHIGH010000100.1 GCA_018900295.1 Patescibacteria group bacterium
ATAATACCTAACCCTCCTTCGCTAAAGCTACGGAAGGGCACGGCGATACTTTGACTTGTGCCCTCGAAGCCTATAAGGCGAAGAGGCAAAGCTACGGTAGGTATATACCAAATTTTTGCAAAATGATTGCGGAGTGGTATAAAAAGGTCTGGTACTATCAACTTAATCCAGGACGGAATCTCGGTAAAACAAATCCGCTCAGCGAAAAAGACCTCGCGGAATTTGTAGAATTTCAAAAAACAAAAGCCGATTCTGAAAATTCCTGGTCAGTTGACATTGTTGGCATTGATCCAAAAACCTTCGATTTGTCTGTCAAAAACCCTAATAAAAACAATGAACAAATTTTGCGAGAACCGAAGGAGATTTTGAAGGAAATTGGAAAATTGAATATGGACACTGAGGAGATTTTAAAGAGTACTGAAAAAATAATATGAAAAAAGAAAATACTATTGCTTTATTTCATCAAAAAACTGTCCGTCGTCATTGGGATGAAGAAAAGGAGATTTGGTATTTTTCAATTATTGACGTGATTGAAATTTTGACTGATAGTCCTCGTCCAAGAAAATATTGGAGCGCTCTTAAAACGAAGCTTAAGCAGGAAGGAAGTGAGTTGTCCCAAAAATTGGGACAACTGAAAATGTTAAAACTTTGAAAACGCAGAAGATTAAGTATGATAAAAAAGCTGAAATAATTGAGGGAGATTTTGGAGGAGATGAGAGAAACCGGTGAAGAAAGCCGAGAAATATGAAATATAATCCTGACATTCACCATCGGGAATCTATCCGGCTAAAAGGATATGATTATTTTCAAAATGGGGCATATTTTATCACCATTTGTATACAAAATCGGGAAAATCGGTTTGGAGAAATAAAAAATAAGAAGATGTTTTTAAACGATCCGGGGAGAATGATTGATACTTGTTGGAATAAATTAACAATAAAATATTGCCATATTACATTAGATGAATTTGTGGTTATGCCAAATCATTTTCATGGCATTATTATCATTGATAACAAAAACGTAGGGGTGCCCCTTGTGGGTACCCGAAAACACGCGGATGAAACGTTACAAATAAATAAAAGGGCAGGCACAAGGCCAGCCCCTACAATAAAAATACAAACCATTGGTAATATTATTGGCGCATTTAAATCGATTAGCACACATGAATATATAAATGGCGTCAAAAATAACAATTGGCATTCATTTGATGGTCGTTTATGGCAGAAAAATTATTACGAACATATCATCCGCGATGAACGATCATTGCAGGAAATTCGTGAATATATCATCAATAATCCATCGAATTGGGAAAAGGATGAATTGTATAATGAATTGATGTTGCATAATATGAATTAAATAAATCGTAGGGGTGCCCCTTGTGGGTACCCAGACACATTCGGATGAAACCGTGATATCAACAGAAAGGGCAGGCACAAGGCCAGCCCCTACGAATATATTTCTTGAATATTTATCCATGAAAAATAATTGGCAAACGAAAAAACTTGGTGAATCATTATTTCTAACCCCGGGGGTTAAATAGCTTCGAACGTAGGGAGATGGAAAAAAGTAAACTCAACGAGGAAAACTCAACGAGTAAAACTCTTCGTATCGGAGGTATAGGATTCCTCGTAAAATTGGTTGGGTTGGGGTATAATGGTTGTATAATATGCCTCAGGATAAATACAGTGCTGTTTGGGTTTCTAATTCATCGATCAATGACTTTGTTACTTGTCCACGATTATATTTTCTTCGAAACGTATACAAAGATCCTGATACAAAGCATAAGATAAATATCATCAATCCGTCTCTCGCGCTGGGGCAAACCGTACATGAAGTGTTGGAAGGATTGTCCGTTCTGCCTGCCGAAATGCGGTTGAAAGATTCGCTTCCGGATAAATATAATACCGCGTGGGAAAAAGTGACAGGCAAACTCGGCGGTTTTCGCGACGCGCAAGAGGAGGAAGCGGTAAAAGAGCGCGGAGAAAAAATGTTGAAGCGAGTCATAGATAACCCCGCTCCCCTTCTTAATAAGGCTATAAAAATAAAACAGGAATTGCCCAATTATTATTTATCAACTGATGAAAATATCATACTTTGCGGCAGGATTGATTGGCTGGAATATATAACGGCAGATGATAGTGTGCATATCATTGACTTCAAAACAGGAAAATATGATGAACGCTCCGACTCGCTACAACTTCCAATTTATAGTTTGCTTGTAAAAAATTGCCAAAGCAAAAAAGTCAGCAAAGCAAGCTATTGGTATTTGGACAGAAACGATGAGCCAACAGAGGTAGAACCGCCATCAAGCGAGGATGCCTACAATAAAGTTTTTGCTCTGGCTAAAAAAGTGAAGCAGGCAAGACTTGAGGGGAGCTACGCTTGCAGAAAAGGCGGGTGCCGTGACTGCAGGCCATTTGAGGCTATTTTAAAGAAAGAGGCGGAATTTGTCGGAGTCGGCGGATATGGACAGGATATGTACATACTAAAATAAATTAGACTTTGGCCTTTATATTGCTGAAAACCAATGCCGCGCATCCCCGACAAAAAAAGAAGAAAAAATCCCAACCAGCTACTTTTATAAAAACGGACCGCGAGGGCGTGGTATAATAAATTCAAGGCTGATAAACGCCTGCTACGTATGGTTTATACAGATAAATTACAAAAGGCAACATATCTCGCAATTCAGGCTCATAATGGTCAGGTCCGGAAAGGAAAATTCATTGTGCCGTATGTCACCCATCCGCTCACTGTCGGTTTGATACTGGCAAAAATAGGCGCTGACGAGAATGTCATCATTGCCGGAATCCTCCATGACAGTATTGAAGATACCGATGTTACCAAGGAGAAAATAAAAAAAGAATTCGGGGAAGAGGTTTGTGAGATGGTTGATGATGTGACCGAACAGGATAAAACATTGCCATGGGACACGAGGAAGCGCCTCGCAATGGAACACATTCCCCATATGAATCACGGATCGCTTTTGGTCAAGTCTGCGGATCTGCTTCATAATTTAACCGATATAATCGCGGATTATAAAAAGGAAGGTGAGGAAATTTTCAAAATATTTCATGCTTCGAAGAAAATGCAGCTTGAGAGATATAATAATCTAATTTCCGCAATTGAAAAAGCCTGGACTGAAAATCCTCTTTTGCCTGATCTTAAAAAAGCACAAATTGAGATCGGGAAATTTTGGGATTGAGCGAGTCTTGTATCTTGGATAATAAATATGATATAAATATTCTGGAAAGTATGAATAAAAAGAATTTAATAATGTTTGCAGTTTTGATCCTCGCAGTTGTTGGTATAATTGTTTTTTATAGTTTTCCAAAATATTCTTCTAAAACACAGATTGTAGATCAAAAAACTCGGACTGAATCTCAAATAGACCAAAGTAATACAGGAAATAAGATAGAGGCAACCCTGAAAAGTCTGCTTTCAAATGGGAAATCATTGAAGTGTACATTTTCGAGTGATTCGAAAGACTATCCAGTCAGAGGGACGGTGTATACAGGAAATGGTAAGGTGAGACAAGATTTTCAATCGAATGCTGGCGGGATGACAATCCATTTGATTGTTGATAATTCGAATAGCTATATGTGGACGGATGGGGATACTCAGGGATTTAAATTCGCTATAGACCAGGCGCCTACGGTACAACCTTCGAATGGATTTACTCAAAGCTGGAGCCAAAGTCCTGATATCAATAAATCAATGAATTTCTCTTGCCAGGACTGGAGAATGGATAATTCTCTTTTCACTCTCCCATCTAATGTGACATTCCAATCTTTTACAATGCCTCCAGGTCCAAGCGTAGTATCCGGCATAAGTATTACCTCGTCTCCGTGTGGTGTGTGTGATAATCTCCCATCTGGAGAGGCAAGAAACTCCTGCAGAACGCAGCTTAATTGCCAGTAAGCACTTAGCCTAGACAAAATATCGCCGCAATATTTATCAAAATTCTTTTTTATATAATATGATTTCAATTAACTTGATTGTCTGCTAGAATATGCACTAAAGTGGGTAACAGCATTGAAGATATAATGAAATATGATGAACGGTAAACAAAAACTCTATTTTTTTCTAAACGCAATTGATGATGCAAGAGTGTTAGCGCCCTCAGGTCAGCCTTTCAAGATACATGCAACGCATGATTTGAAAAAAAACTATAGAGAGACTGAGCTTGATCAGCTGTTTACCAAATTGGAGAAAGACGAGCAAGTTATTAAGGTACTTAAAATAGGAGATAGGAGAAAGGAGATTGAGAATATGTATGCGCTTGGAGAACCTGACGATGGCTGTTGGCATATTGAACTACTGCCTGCCTTTGATAATTATTTTCTCAAAATTCAAAATGAACCGGAATATCAAGAGTTTATGGGTAGAAAAGTAACTCCACTAAAAGCGGCGGGGATTCATGATTTATCTCTTTTGCATCCTATTATATTTAGTAAATGTCAGAGCCTATTTGAAAAAACAGAATACCCGGAAACAGTAGAAAAAGGATTTAAGGTTGTACGGGATAGACTGAGAAAACTTACCGGTTATGAAACAGGTTCAGAAGCATTTGGAAAAGGAAAGCTACACATTAAAGGCGCGGCTGCACAAAATGTAGACCTTGATTTTAATGAAGGCGTAAAGTTTTTGACGATGGCAATAGATAAATTTAGGAACGAAAAAAGCCATACATCAGACGCAAAAATTGATGATCCTAAAAGAGCGTATGAATACCTTACGCTTAATAGCCTAGCTATGAACTTACTTGACCAAGCAGAAATTCTCAAATAATTTATTTTAATAATCCATGTACATTTTTCAATAATATCTATACAATGAATGTGCATAGATATTTGTAATTGCAAATTTATGAATAGGCATCCATTAAACAAAATTACTATTAAAGGATACAAATCAATCAGAGAACTTGATAATCTTCACTTAGATAAACTAAATGTTCTTATCGGATCAAATGGCGCAGGTAAATCCAACCTAGTTTCTATATTCAAAATGCTTAATGCGATGGCTGAAGAAAGATTCCAAACTTATACACAACAGATGGGTGGCGCGCATACACTGTTATATTATGGTCAAAAAGTAACAAAAAGCATAGTTATAGACTTCGCCTTTGGAGCCAATGCTTATCATTGTAAATTAACGGCGACAGAAAATGATACATTATTTTTTGAAGAAGAAACGTGCTATTTCCATAGCTTAAGGTATGAACAACCTTATAATGAATCAATCTTAACCACAGGAAGAAAGGAATCAGGTTTAAAAAGTAATGCAAACAGAAAGGTAGTAAATTATGTATTGGAAAGTATTAAAAGCTGGCATATTTACCATTTCCACGATACAAGCGATACTTCTGCCATGAAACAAATATGTCAAATTGCAGATAATGAAAGACTTAGGCATGATGCCTCAAATATAGCAGCTTATCTATTCTTACTCCAAGAAAAATATTCTAAAGAATACAAAAATATCGTGAATATGATAAGACATGTAACGCCATTTTTTGATGATTTTATCCTTAGACCTGCTCCAATAAATCCAAATACTATTCAGTTAGAATGGAAACACACGACATCGGACGCCTACTTTAATGCCCATTCACTTTCTGATGGAACTTTACGATTTATTTGTCTAGCAACGTTACTTTTACAACCTAAGGAAAAATTACCATCAACCATATTACTAGATGAGCCTGAGTTGGGTTTACATCCTTACGCTATTACTGTACTGGCAAATCTTTTAAAAAGCGCAGCAACGAATACTCAGGTTTTAGTCTCAACGCAATCAGTTACGCTGGTAAATCAACTAACACCAGAAAATATCATCGTGGTAGACAGGAATGAAAAGGAATCTACCTTCAAGAGATTAACAAAAGATGACTGGAATCATTGGTTGGATTCGTATGGATTAGGAGATTTATGGGAAAAAAACCTTATAGGTGGAAGACCGTAAGCTTTATGTATGACAAAGAAAATAATTGTACTTGTGGAGGGACCAACTGAAGAAAGATTTGCAAAGCGCATCCTAGAGCCTTATCTGCTTACAAAAAATATATTCTTAGCAGTAACGATACTTAATACAAAAACTGTTAAGGACGGACCCAATTTCAAAGGTGGTATTCAAAATTATCAAAAGGTAAAAAATGATTTGACGCGTTTATTTCACGATTCTAGCGCAATATTAGTAACTACAATGTTTGACTATTATGGTTTACCCACAGATTTTCCAGCATATGCTGCTCAACATGGAAATTGTTATCAAAAAGTAAAACATTTAGAAGATGCTTTTGGTCGAGATATTAACAAACAAAATTTCCTGCCATATTTGCAGTTGCATGAATTTGAGGCACTATTATTTAGCTCTACTCAAGACATCATCGACACAATGCCAAACAGTGAATATAAAAAAGACGAACTTAACAAAATTAGATATGAATTTAATTCGCCTGAAGAAATAAATAATAACCCACAAACATGTCCTTCAAAACGGCTACTTAACTTGTTCCCTGAATATACAAAGGTAGTCTTTGGTACAATTATATCTTCAAATATTGGCTTGGACGTAATTAGAAATGAGTGTTCTCACTTTAACGATTGGTTTACAAAACTAGAATCAGTGTAATAAGGCTTAATTAAACTTTAGTGTGGCAATAACTCATTCTTTATCTTGATTTCAGGCTTAATTAACATTTAGTGTGGTAATAATTCATCATTCCCCTTGATTTAACGCCCAATTCTATTGTAAAGTTTAAGTTGTGGGACAAAAACGGCTAAAATGCCTATCCTGTAATAAAGCTTTAACGATATGGGGAAGAAGTCCACACGGAAAGAAAAGATATGGATGTAATTTTTGTAGAAAAACTCGCGTATATCAATATCAGAGAAAAAAGACCGACTTTTTTTCTTTGTTTCGCCAATACGTTTTGTGGGGACATACTTATGCACAATTGTCAGATATTTCAGGATATTCAATTCAGTATCTAAGCCGCAAGTTTCATGAGTATTTACTTCGGTCGCCTCCCGATCTTCCTCTCTTCCTGACTTCCTAGAGCAGTCAATTTTCAGATCTTCAATAATCAAAAAGGTTGCTACGACAATTTAACCGACACTAGCTTACACTCACATGTCGCAATAGGTGTAAAATAGCAGCATGGCTGAGCATGTACGAACCGTGAAGACATCCTCCGGTGCAACTGCGGTACAAATAGTGAGGTATGAAAAAAGAAAGAGAATTGTTGTCTCCCACATCGGCAGCGCGCGTAGCATAGAGGATCTTTTTACTCTGAAAAGGGAGGCTTTAAGGAAAATAGAAGCCACTGCCTTGCAGAAGCGTCTTTTTCCGGAAGAAGAAACTGAGCAATCATCACCAATTCTTGTACGCAATAAGATCGCCTATCTTGGCGCCCGTCACGCTCTTATCTATGAAGCGCTAACGGAAATTTTCGGTTTGTTTAATTTTCCCAAGTTACATAATCAACTCTTGCTTGATTTAGTCTTGATGCGTATTATCCAACCGGTGTCGAAACTTGAATCACTGATGTATTTGTCTGAAATGTTTGGCATTCACTACAAAGCGGGCAGTCTGTATCAAGCATTGCAACTGTTTCCCAAACTTAAAACAACTACTGAAGAAAAAATTGTCGCCTTCGCGAAAGAACATTATTCTTTTGATTTTTCAATGGTTTTTTATGATGTGACAACGCTGTACTATGAATCATTTACGGAGGACGAGGATACCACTGACGCGGAAGGAAACGTCATTGAAAAAGGACTGAGAAAAGATGGACTTGGCAAAGAGATAAAAATCGGTCAGCCGATTATTGTTATCGGACTCATGGTAACAAAGGAAGGGTTTCCAGTATCTTTTGAGGTATACGAGGGCAACACTTTTGAAGGCGATACCTTTATCCCCTCAATTCTAAGTTTTAAGAAAAAGTACAACATCCAAACATTTACCATTGTCGCGGACGCGGCAATGATCAGTTTTGAAAATATTGAGAAACTGAAAGAGCAGAAATTGTCATATATTGTCGGCGCGAGAATAACAAACCTCAAACAAACAGAGATGAAGCAAATACATACGGAGCTCATTGGTAAAAATCAAACAGCAGAAGAACTTAAAATGATTGATGGAAAATCAATAAGAATACAAACTGAGAGAGGTCTTTTGATCTGTGATTTTTCCCTGAAGCGTTACCAGAAAGACAAGCGGGAGATGGAGAAACAAATACTCAAAGCGGAATATCTCGTATCGAAAAACACCGATGGCAAACGGACAAAGTTTCTCATGCTAAAACAGGATAATCAAACAACAGGTAAAAAGAGAAAGAAAAAGGGAGAGAAAAAAGAAAAAGCCTACGCGCTTAATATGAAGCTTATTGAAAAAACAAAACGCCTACTCGGGATTAAAGGTTATTATACTAATCTGTTTGAAAAAGACGAGGAACTAACAGACCAGGATATTATTACTCATTATCATAGCCTTTGGCATGTAGAAAAAGCATTTCGCATTGCCAAGTCAGATCTTGCCATGCGACCAATCTATCACTTCAAACGACAAACCATAGAAGCGCACATCCTTATCTGCTTTATGGCTTTAGCTATTTGTAAATATATGGAGTTGAAAAGTGGAAAATCTACCAAAAAAATTGTACGACTTTTGATGAGTATTACTGATGCACGGATACGCAACAAACTAACAGGAGAAATTATTGTCATGCGTCAGGAGTTCTCGGAGGAAGTTGAACAATTGTGGAAAACTTTAATTAAACCAACTTTGTAGCACTAGTTCTAGGAAGTCAGGAGTTTCATGAGTATTTACTTCGGTCGCCTCCCGATCTTCCTCTCTTGGATCAATCAAATACAAAAGAAGCATTTCTTTTACTGGATGGATTGTGGCTCAAACGTGGCTTTGTTCTAATGGCGTACCGGCAAGTGTCAAGTATAATATAAAGTTTAAGCCGGATTTGAAAATAATAAAAAATAATAATGTATCCCGTTAAGAAAACGGTGATGCAGATTTTTAAATTAAACTATATCGCTGCAGTATTTATCCATGTCCTCTTTTATTTTTTTACATAACTCCCGGGTGTAGTTCGCATCGCGATGTTCTTTTTGTATTATATCATTGAGACAACTAATTCCTACGACAAAAACACCATGCTTTTTTTCTTTACAGAATGTCATTTCAATTCCCGGATTCGCAAATACGAGAACCGGTGTAACCGGTAAAGATAGCGAAAGCGACTCTTTGAGATATTCTTGGATTTGTATTGATTCATCGTAGGCTTGTTTCAGTGGATCTATATCTTTAAAAAGTGAGCCGTTAATATATATATTGTCATTATCTAAAGTAATCACACCCTTTTTGGTATTTTTGGACTCTATTGCATATATTCCGGTTGGGCCGATAACTACAAAATCGACATTGCCTTTTCTATTTTTATGAAAATCAGAAAAGAAAAGAAACTCGCCGGGTAGTCTTACTAATTCTTTATAAACCTCTTCTTCCCCTTCCGCGCTTTTCTTCCAAGGCATAATCCATTTAATTGCAATTGCAGTAATTAAAGACAATGATAAAATAATTCCAAAATTTATATACCATGGAAAAGTTGAAAAGTATGGTCTATTAATAATAAGTATAATCAGAACAAACAATACCGAAAGCAAAAATAAAAACGTCAATAAGACCATTCTCAAATTACTTGAAAGGCGCATACTATATATAATACTGCATGGTGAGGGTATAAAGTCAAGCATGCCAAATTTATAAGCGCCGTAAACGGGGAAGAATTTTGGATAAAACCCAAACCGCAAGAGTATATGTAAATGGCAAAACAAGCAGTAAATAACGGGGCCAGACCGGAACAAGGGTTAGAAATATCAGATAGGCTATGATCCAAAATCCGAGGAGGGTGGATTTATATAAGCGGCGGCGGGGAAACACTTTGTAGAGATAATAAAGAACGGCAATTAGAGATAGCGGCCATAAGATATTCCATTCACTCACCTGCTCTACTTTCCCCCACCAAGTCGGCCATTTGCCGAAAGCGAGAATTTGTAAGGCTGCGTTTGGCGCTCCTTTTGCCCCTGTCTCATAAAAAGTGACTATCCATTTTTGCAGTCCTAGAAATTCCCTGAAATTATGGCCAAGAAGAAAATATCGGGAGTAGGTCAATAAAAAAACCAGTATTGATACGGGTAAAAAAATAAGGAATTTTTTTATTTGACGATAATCTTTCATGTAGAATAAATAAGCTATAATGACAGCGGAAACCAGCACAAATGTTGACGAACTGGCTTTTGTCGCAGCCATAAGGCCTAAAAATATATTAGCTTGAATGAATTTCTCTTTTAGGACAAAAATAAATACAAGAATTAACAATCCCAGATATAACGTATCTAAAAAGGGGGATCTTAATTGGCTATAAAATAATGTCTCAGACGAAAGCAGCATGACCGGAATTAACGCGAGGCGAGTATCCCTGAAAATAATTTTGCTGAGAATAAAAAGAGCTGCTAAAACAAGCATTCCGCTAAGAAGGGCAAAAATATTTTGATTGCCAAAGATGATTTCCGATAAACCGATCATGTACTTTCCAAAAGGCGGAGTCTCGGCATTAAGAAGCGAGGGGTCAGCGCCATGTATATATTCCCAGCCGGCGTAGGCGTATAAACCGTCGTCGCCTACAGATTCTTTGGAATTTGGAACTACCCATTGGGAATGCAAGTAACGCTGCTTCCAATACTGCGCATCAAACTTGGTCAGATAATTATCCCTGTATTGATATACGCGAAACAGGAGTTGCAGAAAAAAAAGTAGGAGTAATAGTATAAGTAATTTACTTTTCATTGTTTTAGACAAAAGCGCAAAGTGCAAAGATCAAAAATCAAAGCTACAGTGTAAAACGTAAAAATATAAAACAAAAAAGTTTTGCACTTTAAACTTTAGTTTTGCACCTTGAGATTTTAGTTTTAAATTGTCTGTCATAGAAATAATATCCAATCACTGTAAATATAGAAACTAAATATGAGAGCATGTATATATTTGAGAGTATTTGCGGGACTGGCGGGTCCCAATTGCCCAGATATAGAAAAGGAACATATGTCAAAAGGGCGAAGAAAGAAATTATGACGCTTGGAATAAATACAGCGTACCTGTCGGATAAAAACACCACAATAAACAGGGCTTCAAGGAGATACCAGGGCTGGAAATTGGATAACCGGGAGGCATATATCGCCGTACCCAGCATTAGTATAAGCAAGGAAAAAAATACTATATTCCAGTTGATTTTTTTGTTTTTTAATTGTAGAAAAATAATTACCATAAAAATTGGCAAAAGCGCGGCGGTCGCGAATTTGATACCTATTGAAATTGCTAATAAAACTAAAGCGCCTATATATTTTTTGTTTATCAATTGATATAGCGACCATACAGCGAAGAAGATCATGACTATATCCAGATGCGCAGAGACGAGACTCTCAATAATAATAAGCGGGTTGAGCGCAAAAAAGATCGTACCCCATACTTCTTTATCCGGCGATATTTTCCTCAGGATTTTACCAATAAAACAGACTGTACCAAGGTAACAGGCAGCCATAAGTAATTTAAAAAGGAAAAATGTGGGTAGAAAAAAATTCATTCCGATGAATGATAAGGGAACAGTCAATACTAACCAAACCGGGCCGTAGGGATATACGCGATGAGTCCAGCGCATAAATGAAAGCATAGGGTCGCCCGGAAAATCAAGAGCTTTGTGAATATAGGGGTTTTGCTGATAATGCGTGATGATTTTCGCGTCGAAGATGTAATTGAATAAGTCGTAAGAAAATGCGTTATAGGAGAAAACTAAAACCGCGGCAGTGGTGAAGAAAAGAATCCAGGCTTTTTTTATATTTATTTTTTTTCTGGATGCGAGATAAAGGAAAAAGAAATAAAACAGATGAAAAATAATAAGGAAAAATATGTATATTCCCGCAGAGAGCGGCCTATTGAAATAACCAATGTATTGAAATGATTTTACAAGATTGCGCAGGAACTCGATACGGGAAAATGTGAGACTTAGGTCAATTTGAGTAAATGAGTAGAGAAAGAAAGCAATTAATGAAACTACAAAGCTTATATAGATTGCTTTTTGGCTACTAAATAATTTTTTCATATTTTCCCGAAAGCGCGTTTCTTTTAATTTCATAGAGGTATCTGAGCGCCTCGATAGAATCGATAACCGGATTGACTCGGCGGGTTTCGACATAGAGCCAATTTACAGGGACTTCTTTTATTTTGTATCCGTATATCTTCGCCAGATATAGAAGTTCGACGTCGAATCCTGCCGCCACATTCGAGCCTTCAACCGCATGAAATCCATTATGAAGCTTGTAAACTTTTAAGAAGAGGTCTTGGGCGGCTTCACGGCTGAATAGTTTGAAGCCGCACTGCGTGTCTTTAATTCCCTTGAGTCCGATAATGAAACTACGAAGCAACATCATACCTTTGGCCATAAGAAGCCGCGTCAAAGGCGCTCCTTTTCTTGTTGAATTTCTTGAGCCGATAACAATTGCGTACTCACTTTGAATATATGGCAGAAGTTTGTCTAACTCCTCAATGGGTGTGGCCTGATCCATGTCTGTAAATAATATATACTCCCCTTTCGCTTTGAGCATGCCTGTAGTTACAGCACCTGCTTTTCCAAAATGCGGATTTTCGATGAGGACAAAATGCTGATGTTCTTTTGTAAAATCTTTGATAAATTCACGGCTTCCGTCTTTGGAGCCGTCATCAACAATAATGACTTCATAAGAAAATTTCTTTTTGTCGAGATAATTTTTCAGCTTTTCTAAAACACCTTTTTGGAGATTGGCCATTTCATCAAAGCAAGGAACGACTATAGACATGAAGATTTTGTTCACATGTGAATTATACTATAAAAGAGCTTTTGTGGACAAATTTAAATCACCTCAAACTTACATCACATGATTCACAAATATCACACGGTCCCAATTTTTTCGGCCCATTCCTGCATGCAACACATGTTCCCTCGTGGTCAAAACTATAACTCTCGCTTGTAGACAATGAGATTGTCTCTCCAATTCTTGAACTACCCATTGAGCTAAAGAGAGATACTTCCTTTTTACTGCCTCCTCCCGCGCACCCACCTCTTTTTTGTAAATTTTCTACTTCTGACTTGTAATTCATATCCAAATTTTTACTATATGCATAGATAGCTACATCTTTCCGGGTGTGATAATCAGTAGAATAAATGATGTCGTCAGGTCTTTCTTGATCTCTGTATAATCTGTTCAGTTTCAAAATTGTCAATGCTAAAGCAATTTGCAAATTGGTAGTTGTTTCTTGTTCCATATGACCTTGAGAAAATTCCCATTTTACAAATTCCTTAAATTGATGAATTAATTCCGGTGTTTTGTCATGGCGATGTAAAAAATCCTGAGGATTACGAAGAAATGCCCGTATATCATCAAATGTTTTTCCTTTAATAGTAATATTGTTGCCTTTGATCTCTTCCATTATATCAACAACATCTTTCATATTTTTTATTTTGTTATTTGGGTTGTCTCCACGGAAAAAAGCAACATTTTTTAACATTTGCTTTATTTGCTCTTTTTGATTTGCAGCATTAGAAACAGTCAAGCCGAACTTCCTTTGTAACTGTTCATTCTGTAAAATATTTGCTTCGTAACGGAATGTATATGCTTCAAGTTCACCATTTTTTTTTGTCTTCACAGCGTACACTTGTGTCTCGGTATAGCGTATGGGTTTTTCATCCGGCGTAGAAAGCCCGCTCCAACCATCAGGACTCACAATAACGGCAAGGGAATTTTCAGGGGCTGTCTGAAGCCACTTTTCTACGCCCGGAACGTTCTGGGACGGATTACCAGTGAACCAAAGGTCATGCACAGCTCCTTCCCGTTCCGATTTACCGGTGACACTTTCGAGCAAAGCATGGTTATAGGCTTTTGCGACAATACGTTGTTTGTCATCAACATCTTTCCATCCAATATTCCATCTCAATCCGGCAAGTTGTTTTAAATACTCATCTTCAAAAGCTTCAATATCAACTTTTACTTTAACTAACTCGCTATCTAAAGCCGTATTAAATCGTTCTCCGGTTCTCATTC
>JAHIGH010000101.1 GCA_018900295.1 Patescibacteria group bacterium
GAATTAAACACAAAGAAGACGTTAAATATCTGCGGAATAGCTTGAAATTAATAACTTAGTTGCAAACATTATCATAAACGATTCTTCTGTTTAATCGTCCAACTATATTATCACGCTCACTATATAGTGTCAATAGGCTCTGCTCTCTTTTATGCTCTCTTTTCCAACCATGCCGATACTTCAAGTCCTGCAGCGCAGCCAAATCCGGCCGCCGTAATTGCTTGATCATAATGGGTATCATAAACATCACCCGCAACGAATACCCCATCAATATTTGTTTTCATATGATTGTTGGCCGCGATATACCCCTGGCTATCAACAGTAATACCTTCAAAAACCTTGCTATTAGGCACACGCCCTATCGCCACAAATATCCCGTCAATCGGCATCTCCCAAACAATTTCTTCCCCGTCTTCACTAATAATTTCCCCCTTATTCAAATCAATCATCTCCCTTAATTCTTTATTCTTAATTCTTGCTTGCCCTTCCGTAGCCTTCTGGCGAAGGAGGGATCTTAACATCACCCTCTCCACCTTCTGATCTCCTAATATCTCTATAATTTGGCAACCAAGCAAAAAAGAAATTTTGGGATTACTTTTAGCCTTCTCTTGCATAACAAAAGAAGCCCGGAAAGAGTCGCGTCTATGCATAACAACAACATGTTTTGCGTATTTAGTTAACATTATGGCTTCTTCCATAGCGCTGTCTCCCCCGCCGACAACAATAATATTTTTATTACGGAAGAACATACCGTCACATGGCGCGCAGGACGAAACACCCCGGCCGATCCTCTCTTGTTCCCCCGGAACACCAAGCCATTTTTGGTCAGCCCCGGTCGCGATGATCACTGATTTCCCCTCGTATACTTTTTCATCTGTATGAGCCAAAAAGGGAGTTCTACGAAAATCACCTTTTACGAAATTCTTCTCAATAATTTCAGCGCCGAACTTCTCTGCTTGTCTTCGCATCCTCATCATAAGTTCCGGTCCTTCTATCCCATCGGGAAATCCGGGAAAATTTTCAAGCATGGTAGTAAGCATCAATTGCCCGCCCCATCGTTCTCCGCCAATAACAAGGGTCTTCAAATTAGCTCGGGAGGTATAAATAGCAGCAGTGAATCCCGCGGGCCCGCTTCCGATAATAATAACATCATACATAATAAAAAATCTCAAAACTCAAAAGTAAAAATTTAAAAGTTCATTACTTTTTACTTTTAAGTTGTGCTTTTGACTTTTGCATTTTGACTTTTGAATTATTATGCAGCGATTGCTTCCTCAATCATCTTCTTATAATTATCCTTGCTCTGAGCACCGGAAAGACTTTTAACCGGTTTACCATTTTTAAATACCATCACTGTCGGAAGACTCATTATCCCAAATTGAGAAGCAGTATCAGAATTCTCATCAACATTCACTTTTCCCACTACAACCTTTCCCGCGTACTCACTCGCTAACTGTTCTATAATTGGCCCTACCATTCTGCAAGGCATGCACCATGGTGCCCAAAAATCCACCACTACCGGAATTTTACTCTCAAGAACATCTTTCTCAAAACTCTGGTCTGTTATCGTTACATCTGCCATAAAATAAATAAAAAGAGTTTATTTATATTATCAATATGAACTAACTCTGTCAAGAAAAATTTCAGTAATTGCTCACTGGGGGTACCATCAATTTAATAGTTCATGCCTGGAAAAATCCACCCTAACCCTCCTTTAGTAAAGGAGGGCCTGCCCCTAACGTAGCTTTAGCGAAGGAGGGAATCCCTCCCTTTATTAAAGGGAGGCTGGGAGGGATTTTGTTGCATTGGCCAACTATGTCCGGTGAGCACTTACAAATTTCATTGACAACTCGCTCTCAAAAATTTACAATTGTAAAACTAAATGAAAAAAGACCTGATCCCGACACCTGAAAAAAAAATAGAAAAACCTAAAAAAGAATATATAGAAATCCAAATCCCCCGCATTTCCTTCAAAGACACAGGCATCAATGCCTATCTTGTAACCGCTTTAATTATTTTCGCTTTCTTTCTCGGCATGCTTACCAACAAAGTCCTTTCCCTCGAAAAAACTTTAAAAACTCAGAACTCAAATACTGATCAAACAAATAATATTCTGGGCGACACAAATAACGCTCCGCAAGCCCCTACGCAAACTCCAAAAGCTGATGTATCTATCGGCCACTTACCCACGCTTGGCGCCAAGGACGCCAAAGTAACTATCATCTATTTCAGTGATCCCCAATGCCCATTCAGTGAACGGTTTGAGAACAATACCTATCCCCAAATATTCGATACCTACATCAAAGCCAACAAGATCAAATTCGCCTATCGCCACTATCCCCTCACTTCCATTCATCCCAATTCCCAAAAAGCATCCGAAGCCGGCGAATGCGCCAACGAACAAAACAAATTCTGGGAATATCAAAAACTGATCTTCAAAAACCAATCAACCTGGTCGCCTCAATCATCCGTCGACGCAGTCAATTCTTTCACTGACTACGCTGATGAACTCAATCTTAATACGGATCAATTCAGATCATGCCTGGATACCGATAAATACGAAGAAAATGTTCAAAAAGATATTACCGGGGGAAATCAAGCCGGCGTAGATGGCAC
>JAHIGH010000102.1 GCA_018900295.1 Patescibacteria group bacterium
CACTACAGGGGGTTATAAAGTGCAGGGAAAAACTTCAAAATTAGCAATGGATTTAGTAGAAGAAGCAAAAATATTATCAAATGCAGGAATTTTTGCGTTAATTCTCGAATGCATACCGGATAAATTAGCGCAAATAATTACGAAATCGATCAACATTCCGACAATCGGCATTGGCTCGGGTCCATATTGTGATGGTCAAGTCCTGGTATTCCATGATGTGCTTGGCCTGAATTTTGGACATATACCCAAGTTTGTTCGTCCCTATGCGAATTTTTCAAAAATAGGAGTAGATGCCTTATCGAAATTCTTTGCCGACATTGAATCAGGAAAATTTCCCGCGGATAATGAAAGTTATCACATGGATAAAGCCATTTTAAAAGAACTCACAAGCAGTTTAAAACCAAAAAATAAAAAGGTTGCAAACCTGAGTTAGTTGGGTATAATATACAAGAAAATGATATTATTTAACAAATATCTCGCATAATAACGAGTTATATGAAATATGCTTTTCTTTTTACGGCTAACGCCTTACACTTTTCTATAATGAACAAATTTTATTTTTATTTTTTTAAGAGGGGGGTACGGTATTTTCTCCGCTTCGCTCCGAAAACGATTTATTTATAAGGGGAAAACAGATACAATAATACTGGTTAACACGGAAATAATTTATGCCAAGAATTAAGGATATACCAAAAATTGATCGCCCGAGAGAAAAGTTTCTTAAAAAAGGGGCTGACGCACTTTCAAAGAGTGATCTTTTGGCGATTCTTTTGGGTAGCGGAATTAAGGGGAAAAATGTTAGGCAACTTTCAGAGAATATTATTAAAAAATTTGGTAAAAACTTTTTGAATATAACCGTTAATGATCTGTTGGAAATTTCAGGGATTGGCCAAGCCAAGGCATTGCAAATTGTT
Source organism: Patescibacteria group bacterium (assembly GCA_018900295.1). Taxonomy (GTDB): domain Bacteria; phylum Patescibacteriota; class Microgenomatia; order Levybacterales; family UBA12049; genus JAHIGH01. The sequence continues at coordinate 915 of JAHIGH010000102.1, forward strand.
TCTGCAATTTCCTTAGTAAAAAGATTCTATGCGGACGAAAAATCAAACGAGGTTATTATTAAAAACTCTCAAGATGTTTTATCGCTTACTTACGATTTAAGGGATAAGAAAAAGGAACATTTGCTTTGTTTATATCTTAATGCAAGAAATTCTCTACTCAAAAAAGAAATTATCAGCGTAGGTTTGCTAGATAAAACATTACTCCATCCAAGAGAAATTTTTTATCCTGCGACAGAATTAAATGCGGCCAGTGCTATTTTGATACACAATCATCCGTCAGGCGACTCTTCACCAAGCGAAAAAGATATTGAAGTTGTTGAAAAAATTACACAAGCTGGCGAAATAATGGGTATTCCCGTTATTGATTTCATTATTATCTCAACAAGCGAAAATTATAGCTTTTTTGAAAAGTTACAGGGTCAAAATAGAAGCTTTGATTATGTAGCCGGCGGTTTACAAGGAACGCTTTTTGACCTACTGGAAATTGAAAAATCACCTTATGAGGTAACAATAAAAAAAATTGAAAAACCATATTTCCACTTTTCAAAAGCTCAAAATAATACCTTCCAATTGCAGAATAGAAGATATTTGGGTAATAAATATAAACTGCTCGGATTTATTGAAGATATTGTTTCAGAAAAATGTAATGAGATAAATTCTTTTTGTGATATCTTCGCTGGAATAGTCGTAGAGGGGAAACGTTTTAATTTTAATCAATACTAAATATGAAAAAAACAAGCTCGATAATCTTATTTAATCAAAAGCAAGTTCGCCGTTTTTATGATGAAAAAAAAGAACTTTGGTATTTCTCCATTATTGATGTTATCGAAATTTTGACTGACGCCAGTATCCCAAGACGGTACTGGAGTGATTTAAAAAGTAAGTTGAAAAATGAAGGTAGCGAAGTGTACGAAAAAATCGTACAGTTGAAAATGACTGCTCCCGATGGAAAACAAAGGAAAACAGACTCTTTTTCTACAGAAGATATGCTTCGTGTAATTCAATCAATTCCTTCTCCAAAAGCTGAACCCTTCAAACTATGGCTTGCGAAAGTTGGATATGAACGAATAGAAGAAACGGAAGATCCTGAACTCGCTTTTGACAGAGCGATGAAAACATATTTGCAAAAAGGTTATTCAAAAGAATGGATTAACCAAAGATTAAAAAGCATTGAAGTTAGAAAAGAATTGACAGACGAATGGCAAGGAAGGGGTATGAAAGAAGGGTTAGAATACGCTATATTAACAGATGAGATTACGAGGGCATGGGCAGATAGAAGCGTGAAAGATTACAAAAAATTTAAGGGGCTAAAAAAAGAAAATTTGAGAGATAACATGACCAATCTCGAATTGGTACTAAATATGCTTGCTGAAGCGTCAACAACAGAAATATCCAAAAAACAAAAGCCAAAAGGACTAGAAGAAAATAAAAAAGTGGCGCAAAGGGGTGGTTTTGCGGCAAAAAAAGCAAGACTGGAAATAGAAAAACAAACAGGCGAAAGTGTGATAACTGCCAAGAATGCAAAATTTTTGAAGGGTAAACAAAATCCTTCTTTACCTAACAAAAGTAAAAAATAATTATGTCAATCCAAATTTTATCAAATCTAAACTATCCAATCGGCAATATTATTAATCAAGAATTACAAAATGCTCAATCTGCAAGAATTGCTATCGCTTTTTTAAAATATTCAGGCATAAAAGTAATAGAAAAATCATTAGATCAATGCTTGAAAAACAATGGAAGCGTAGAGATTATTGCCGGGCTGGATTTTAAAACAACCGACCCGCAATCAATGCATTATTTAATTCAACTGCAGAAATCAACGCCCAACTTAAAATTTTATTGCTACGGCGACAAAGATGTTAATAAAAACAATATTGTTTTTCATCCGAAAATTTATTTATTTCAAGGCAAAAGAGAAACTACGGGTATTGTCGGCAGTACAAATCTAACAGGAGGAGGGTTGATGACAAATTTTGAAGCGAATGTAATTTTCAAAGAAAGCAAGCCGCTTTATTTTTCACAGCTTGAAGCAATTTATAACTCTGTAAAATTCACCGATTCCGTATTCTCTCCCGATGAGGAATACTTAACTGGCTATTCTGATGTATATAAAGCTTTCCTACAAAATGAAAAAAACGCCAATCAAGACAAAGGCGTTCAGGAGGTTATTAAACAGATTCAGAAAAGAGAACAATTTTTGCCCGGCACAGTTCCATCAATCAAAAGTCTTATAATCCAGATTATCAAAGAACAGCAAAGCAAAGGCATAGAATTTGTACCGCTTCAAATAATTTATGAAGAGGTTGAAAGATTGGTAACTGAAAAAAATCTCGTATACAAAATGGATACATTCAGAAATTCCATAAGGGGCGAATTGAATAAGCACGAATCAAAAAGTATTCATCCTGATAATATGAATCTCTTTGTGCGGTTACCTGATCAAAAAGGATTTTATTCTCTAACTGACAAGGGCAAAATTTATGAAGGTAGATAAAAAATTACAAAATAAGTATTTTTACGAAAGACCAAAATTGGTCAATAGACCTCCATGTAAAAATTACAGTCCTGAAAAAGGGTGTTTGTATTGTGGAAACAAAACTTTTCGGTTTTATTCAAGTGTCTATGGTAAAAAGTATTACCAATGTGAAAAGTGTAGAGGAATTAACCACTAATAAAATTACAGAAGAGTTCTATTGATCTTGTCTTTGCCGATCCTCCGTATAATTTATCTGGCAATGGTTTAAAATGGCAAGGCAGTAAAACTGGCGGGGATTGGTATATGGTAAATGAGCATTGGGATAAAATGACTGCCCCCGAATATCTACAATTTACAAGAAAATGGATCGGAGCTTGCCATAAAGTTTTAAAAGACACAGGCTCAATTTACATTGCATGTAGTTATCACAATATCGGTGAAGTAATGATTGTTTTGAAACAATTAGATTTCAAGATAAATAATATTATTACTTGGTACAAGACGAACGCAATGCCAAACATGACAAGACGAGTATTTACCCATGCAACAGAATTTGTAATTTGGGCGGTCAAAGGTTCGGGCTGGACTTTTAACTATAATGACCTCAAAAAAATAAATCCCGAAAAACAAAAAGATGGAACAGAGAAACAAATGCGTGATTTTTGGGAATTACCCTTAGTTCAAGGCAAAGAACGAGTGCGAGGAAAAGATGGGAAAGCATTGCACCCAACTCAAAAACCAGAAGAAATGCTAAAAAGAATTATTTTAGCAAGCTCCAACAAAGGCGACACTGTTTTAGATCCGTTTCTAGGAAGCGGAACTACAGCTTTTGTAGCTAAAAAATTTGGTCGGGATTGGATTGGGATTGAAAAAGAAAAGCAATATGTAGAGATCGCTAAAAAAAGATTAGGGCTTTAATCAAAAAAACATGAAGATATCAAAAATTATTGTTGAAAATTATCGTTCAATCCAAAAAGTTGAAATTTTACCAGATAATTTTTCGGTTTTTGTTGGTCAAAATAATCATGGCAAAACTAATTTTTTTGAAGCAATTGATTGGTTTTATACTGCCAAATCATCTAAGGTGGACGAACATTTTAATAAAGAAGAATCAAACAAAATATCCGTAGAAATATATTTTGATGATGTTATTGATTCAGATATAGAAAAATTAACTACCAACGCAAATAAAACTAAAATCAGGACAATGCTTGATAACAACACGAGTTTTTCTGTATTAAAAACTAGCAGTGATCACAAGAGAAAATATTTTGTTAACAATGCGGACAAGGGCAATCCGTCAGGATTAGATACGGCTATAAACGAATTTTTGCCAAAACTGGAATATGTGAATACAAAAATATGTCTTGATGATGTTTCAAAATATAAAGACAAAAATCCAATAGGTACGATGTTATCAGGAGTTTTAACTGCTATTATTGAAAATTCACAAGATTATATTGATTTTAAAGCCCAATTTTCAAAATTGTTTAATAGTGATACATCAGAAGTTAGAAAAGAACTCGATAAACTGGGCACGAAAGTTGAAATTTATCTTCAAAAACAATTTCCAGACGGCACAAAAGTAAAATTTGGTGTAAACCCGCCAAATTTTAATGACCTTCTAAAAAGCTTTGATACGACAGTAGATGATGGGATAGAAACAAAAGCCGAGGACAAAGGTGACGGAATGCAAAGGGCGATCATGCTATCAATTATTCAAGCGTTTGCGGACTACAGAAAAGAACAAAGTGGTGGCGGAACATTTCTTTTTTTGATTGATGAAGCTGAATTGCATTTACACCCTTCTGCTCAGAGAGCTTTAAAAAAAGCCCTGCTTGATATTTGCAACACAGATCAAGTATTTATTAACACGCACTCATCTGTTTTAGTAGTAGAAAATCATGAATGTCAAAAAATATACAAAGTAGAAAAATCAAACAAAATAACTGGCATAACAGAAGTTGGCGATGCAGAAAAAATCGATGTAATTTTTGATTTACTCGGCGGTAGTCCTTCTGACTTATTACTTCCAAGAAATTTTATTATTGTTGAAGGCAGAAGTGAGTTTGAATTTATAAATGCTATTGTTAAGCGTTTTTATACAACAAAATACAAAGGCATAAAAATAATATTTGCAGGTGGTGATATTAACGAACAAGAACCGAGTTTACTTGCCGTCCATAAATTATTTGTACCTTTAGCAGGGTCAGATAATCCTATCTACAAAGATAAGGCGGTTGTGATAATTGATAAACCTAATGATGGGCAACAAACAAAATATAATCAATTTAAAACTGGTTATCCGTATTTATTTACAAATGGACAGGTTTTTGAATTAACAGTTGAAACGCTTGAGGAATACTATCCAAATGGGTATAAAAAATATAAAAATGAAATCCAAAATAATGAAAAGGTAAAATATGCAAAAGAAGTTGCTGAAAAAATAACGAAAGAGCAATTTGAATTAGAAATGCAGGTTATATTTAATGCTTTAGAAGCAGCAAATACTAAAGCATTTAATCCGAATTAATGATAAGGAGTTTTGGATTTTGGGCATTCACCCCTAACCCCTCTGCCCAAAATCCAAAACGGAAAAAGAAATTTGAAAATTTTTTAAAACAAGTTTTCTTATCAGAAAACAAAAGAAAAGGAATACATCAGCTAACACGACATATCTGGTTACGGTTCGCCTCCGGCGAGCATCCATCCATATTTTACTCCGCTACGCTTCGCCCCATAGTACATGTCGAAACGTTAAATAATAATTTTTACAAAATTAATAGTTTTGCAGAATGAAAAACCCCGCACATATGGCGCGGGGCTTCCATGTCTCTCCTTAAAATAAATAATTTAAGGATAACTGAAATTATTTAGATCCAATCTTGTACATCCCTGTACTACAAACTGGACATTTCGATTTAAGAGCTGGTTTACCATTTTTCATGGTAACTTTTTCTGGATTATCAACATCTCTTTTTTGTCGACATTTAACACAATACATACTTGCCATATATTTATCACCTCCTCTCACACTATTAAATCCTGTTAGCCCTGATTCAATCGGGATAAATAGGATTAAATTATCAAGCGCCAAATAAAAAAATAAGCGAGTATTAATTCACCGGCAAAAATTGACAAAGTCAAAATTACTGTTTTAATTAAATCTGAGTATACATAATGATATTGGGAGGGGGAAATTACTTGTACGATAGATTGCTGATCCTGCTTTAATGGGGGTTGAGTTTTATGTTCAATTATAGGATTGCTGCCTGGATCAACAACTTGTTGTGATTGCATCTTTATAGTTATGTTTCTTTTATCAGCAAGGATTTTTTGTTTACGGGTTTTTTTCTTCTTAGGCATGAATGAGCCTAGATTACACTATTGACACGCAGGCTGTCAAGAGGTTAATATGACTTTATGACGCAAGGAATAATTATTTCCTTATTAGTTTTATGTCTTATTTGGCTTGGGATAGTAACATTTTATCTACGAAGACTGATGGAGCATTATCAGGTTTTAACGAGGGGAGTAAATAAGAAGAATCTCGAATTCGTACTTGAAAATCTTACAAAAGAGACGCATCTGGTAAAAAAAAATATCTCCAATTTAATTTCCCGTTGTGATACAATAGAAAAAAATGAAACGTATTATATTCAGAAAATCGGCTTGCTTCGCTTTAACCCCTTTAAAGATACAGGCGGAGATCAAAGTTTTATTTTAACTTTGAGCGATGCCAACAATACCGGAGTTGTTATTACAGGGCTTTATTCACGGTCTGGACTACGTTGGTACGCGAAGAGTATTTTTGAAGGAAAAGGTATTGAACACGAACTTTCAGAGGAAGAGAAAAAAGCATTAAAAATTGCCAAAAATATAAAAGAAACAACAGTTCAAACGCACAGTTGAGGGTATGTCAAAAAAAATTATCCCTATTATCCTTATAAGTATTGCGTATATTATCTCTACAGGTATTTCATATACGATTTTTTCAGCGAAAGCTGCATCAACGCCATCCGAAATATCGGTAGATTCTACTGTTAAAGAAAACGAAAATACAGGTAATGACTATCAGGCAAAAGTATTTAATCAAAACAAACCCAAAACAGAAGAATGTCCTTTAAACGGAGCGATGTACAACAAGGAACAGCGGGAATGGTGGGACAAGCACCGTCCGCTGGGAGTTATGATCGAAAATCACAAGGAGTCCCGTCCGCAATCGGGCCTGTCATTCGCGGATATGACATACGAAGCGGTAGCGGAAGGAGGAATAACAAGAACTCTAAATATCTATTATTGCCAGGACGCGGGTATTATTGGTCCGATCCGTTCCGCCAGGACGTATTTCCTCGATTTTGTCTCGGAATACGGTGATTATCCTCTATACGCTCATGTTGGGGGAGCCAATACGGATGGACCTGCCGATGCGTTAGCGCAGATTGAAAATTATGGATGGGCGGTCTATAACGATCTAAATCAATTCTCAATAGGATACCCGACTTTCTGGCGCGATCAAAATAGGATTGGCCGTGATGTTGCTACAGAGCATACAATGTATTCAACAACCGATAAATTATGGGCGGTAGCAGAAAAACGTGGGCTTACAAATATCAATGAAGAAGGAGAACCGTGGGATACAAGCTTCGTAAAATATTCATTTAAAGATGATGTTTCGTTATCAGAGAGACCCGGTCGTCAAACTGTTCATGTAGAATTTTGGAATAATGAAGCATATTATGTAGACTGGGAATATGATAAACAAAATAATACATATTTGAGAAAAAACGGAGAGCAGCATATAGACCGCAATACGAAAAAACAATTAAGTGCGAAGAATGTAGTAGTTCTCTTTATGACAGAGAGGCATGCTGACGATGGTTACGAAGGAAACGCGCACTTGCTTTATGGAACCAAAGGACAAGGAAAAGCGTTAATATTTTTAGATGGCAAGCAAATCAAAGGAACCTGGAAAAAAACCGGAAGAATGGAAAGAACCATTATCTATGACGAAAGTGGAGAAGAAATCAAATTTAATCGGGGAAAATTATGGTTCGAAATTCTATCCACAGACAGTGTAGTAAAAGCGTCATAGAATTGCTATAATTAATCTAAATTTATTTCTGCCTCAAAATTATGTTATCCGATCTGATCACATCAAAAACCAGAGTAAAACTTCTAAACATCTTTCTTACAAATCCTGATGAAATGCTGCATGTACGTGAATGTGTAAGAAGAGCAGAAGAGGAAATTAATGCTGTACGAAGGGAACTGCTCTTTCTTGAAAAAAAAGGAATCTTTAACAGAGAACCCAGGGCTAATAGGGTCTATTATTCATTAAGAAAAGATTATCCATTTTATTACGATCTATTAAAAATAGGAGCAAAAACAATTGGCCTCGGAGATGAAATAATTAAAAACCGAAGCAAAATAGGTAAAATAAAATACGCGATGTTTTCAGGAAAATTTATGAGAAGGATTAAGGATTCACCGGAAGATGTGGATTTAATAATAGTTGGAACAATTGTTCTTCCTGAATTGGCCATATTGGTACGAAACGAAGAAAACCGTCTGGGGACAGAAATTAATTACACAGCTATGGCTGAAGAAGAATTTAAATTCCGCAAACAAAGAAATGATCCATTTTTGATGTCAATTCTTTCAGGTACCAGGGTGATGCTTATTGGCGATGAGGAGGCTATGATTTCATGAGAAGTAGAAATAGTATTTTTTTTGCAATCATAATAATCCTATCATTAGTCGCGGTAATCATAAATCTATCCCAGCCATATACTATTAATTTTGAATCACCTAAAATTCCCGTAATAAATAAAAAAATTTCTATTCATTGGAGTATTAAAGGTATAAATCCCAATTATTATCTCGGACCACTGCATCTGCAAAGAGATTTTTCCTTCAAAAAAGGACTTGATTTACAAGGCGGAACAAGTATTACCTTGAAAGCGGATATGAAAGATATCCCTCTCTCACAGCGTGATAATGCCTTGGAATCTGCGAAAACAGTCATAGAAAGAAGGGTCAACTTCTTTGGTGTTTCAGAGCCGATTATTCAGACTTCACGTGCGGGAGGAGATTACCGGATTATTGCGGAGATCCCCGGCATTACGGATGCCAACGCTGCTATTAATCTGATTGGGAAAACTGCTAAATTGACTTTCTGGGAAGATTCCGGAGCATCTATATCTGCGAAAGCCGCGTTTGACGCGGCAAAAACTGCATCTTCTTCCGCTTTTCCATTGGGATTGACACAGCTTTTTGTAGGTCCAAAAGAGACGAACTTAACAGGATCAGACCTGCAGCAAGCAGCAGTTAGCTTTGATCAGAACACAAGCCGCCCGCAGGTTCAGCTCACATTCACGGGTGACGGAGCCAAAAAATTTGCTGATATCACAAAAAGGAACGTCGGGAAAATTGTCGCGATTGTATTGGACAATCAGGTAATCGAAGCACCTCGTGTCAATGAGCCGATTTATGGCGGAAATGCTGTAATAACAGGGCAATTTACAACAGAACAGGCCAAAGCCGTACAAATCCAACTCAATGCGGGTGCCTTGCCGGTTTCGCTTTCGGTATTACAGCAGCAAGCAATTGGTGCAACACTTGGGCAATCGTCCTTGGAAAAAAGCTTGCTTGCCGGGTTTATAGGATTTATTGTCATTATTATTTTTATGACAGTTTTATACGGGCGGTTGGGAGTAGTCGCTAGTATTGCTCTTACTATTTATACGCTGATTGTCCTGACATTATTTAGATTGATACCAATTACACTGACTCTTGCAGGCATTGCCGGTCTTATTCTTTCAATCGGTATTGCTGTTGACGCGAATATCTTAATATTTGAAAGAATGAAGGAAGAGGCGCGCCGTGGAAGATCGAAAACTACATCAATCGATCTTGGATTTTCACGCGCTTGGCCTTCTATTCGTGATTCCAATATATCAAGCCTCATAACCTGCGCCATTCTTTATTATTTTGGCACGGGCATAATTCGCGGATTTGCGCTCACCCTGGCGCTTGGAGTAATTATCTCAATGTTTTCAGCCATTTTCATTACCCGAACATTCTTAAGAATATTTTATAGAGAAGCAAGAAATAATAATAAATACTTAAGTCATACGTCTTAAGTTTTACGTCTTAATTATGTTAAACATTGTTGGTAAAAAAAATTGGTACTTTCTTATTTCATTCCTGATAATCATACCTGGAATTATTTCAATGTGTCTGTGGGGACTTCGTTTGTCAATCGATTTTACAGGAGGTTCAAGAATAATATTATTATTCGATAAAAAAGTAAATCAACAAACGGAAAACAGAGTCAAGGATAGTTTTAAAGAAGAAAAGATTGAAATAGTCACGATTCAACCTTCTGATAAAAGTTTAATTATTAGAACTAAGCCCATCAACGAAAAGCAAGACGCGAATTTATTGAAAAGACTTAAGTCAAAAGTAGGGTCGGTAAAACAGGAGGAATTCGAAACAATCGGTCCGAGTATTGGAAGCGAAATTACAATGAATGCGCTCAAGGCCATTCTTCTGGCCTCTGTTTTGATTGTATTATATATCGCCTATTCATTCCGTACGGTTCCCAAGCCAACTAGTAGCTGGAGATTTGGAATATGCGCTGTTATTGCGCTTGTTCATGATGCTCTTGTATTGGTTGGGATTTTCTCATTACTTGGGCATTTCGCTGGTGTTGAAGTAGATAGCTTATTCATTACAGCCCTGCTTACAGTTATAGGTTTTTCCGTACATGACACTATTGTTGTCTTCGACCGGATTCGGGAAAATCTGAGGCGTACAATTGATCTGCCATTCCCTCAAATTGTCAACGATTCAATCCTCCAGACTTTAGTCCGGTCGTTAAATACTTCACTTACCGCTATTCTGGTTTTATTCACGCTTTTGATCTTTGGCGGATCGACAATCCATTGGTTCATTATCGCGTTGCTCATCGGTATCGCCAGTGGAACATATTCCTCTATCTTCAACGCCGCCCCTCTTCTCGTAGCCTGGCATGAATTGGATGAAAGAAGAAAAAAGAAGAATTCGTGAAGTAGTGCTATTTTCCAAGCTTTTCACGGACAATTTTGCTGACAAGTCCTCCGTCTGCTTTCCCTTTTACTTTCGACATCAAAGCTCCCATAACCTTTCCCATATCATTAGGGGATGAAGCGCCGGTTTGTTTGATCGCGTCAATAACGAGTTTTCTTATCTCTTCCTCACCCATCTGCGCCGGCAAATACGCTTGGAGGATTTCAAGTTCTTTCTTTTCCTTATCAACGAGGTCTTGCCTACCTCCCGCGCTGAATTGTTCAATCGAATCCTTATGTTGTTTTGCTTCCTTCGCAATTACAATTAAAACATCCTCGTCAGTTGCTTCGTATCCCGCGCCGCCCTTTTTAATTTCAAAATATTGTATAGCAGATAGCAACATCCGAAGTACAGAGGTTTTGACTGCGTCTCTTGCAAGCATTGCCTTCTTTAATTCATCCCGTAATTGTTGTTTCATCATATAAGTCTCCCCAATCCCAACCTCCGGCTTTTATGGAACATCCACACAAAGAACCAAATCGAAAAAGAAAGATAAATAATGTTCAGTATAAAACTAATCAGAAGTTTATCATATGATACCGCGCCTGTAAATAACACCCGTCGTATTTCTTCAAAAATATAAGTTGAAGGGATGAAATAGGCAACAGTCTGCGCCCAATGCGGCAGGATAGAAACAGGATAATATACAGCAGAAAATGGAGTAATAAGCATGATGCCTACCCAGCCAATAGTTTGTATTGTTTTACCAAAACGAATCAAGAAGCCGCCTAAAATAAAACCGTACGCCCACCCTGTTAATAATAAATTTACAATAAATAAAATTATATATCCCCCAAATGAAAAAATATTATAACCATAAAAAATAAAAGCAAGCAATGCGGAAAAACTCATAATTATTATTGCTTTAAATAACCCAAAAACCATAAATGCGCTAATCCACTCGCTAATCTTCAATGGCGTTGTAAATAAGTTGACAAGGTTTCTGTCCCACAATTCCACTAACAAATTTATAGTAATCTCGTATTGCGCTCTTACTACGACAACCCAAAATACCAAACCGCTTAGAATTACATATAAATAATTTTCAGATCCATTTGTAAGTTGTGCGAGATATAATCCTGTTAATCCCCAAACAAAAAGATCCATTGCGGGAAGAAAAAAAACATCAGTCAAACGGTCATAATTATGACGCGTATCAATAGCATAGCGTATGACAAGAGCCCATACTCTATTAAAATTAATCATATTTCTCCTTCAAAACCTCCAGAAAATAATCTTCAAGAGTTGGTTTATTTATGCTTATTTCCTC
>JAHIGH010000103.1 GCA_018900295.1 Patescibacteria group bacterium
AATACCTAACCCTCCTTCGCTAAAGCTACGGAAGGGCACGGCGATACTTTGACTTGTGCCCTCGAAGCCTATAAGGCGAAGAGGCAAAGCTACGGTAGGTATATACCAAATTTTTGCAAAATGATTGCGGAGTGGTATATATTATATTTTCAGCTGCAATGAATGCTATTTTTGTGGTTTTATTTTCAATAATAAATCACTGGAAAGGTCATTGTAAAATTTTATAAATTGGTTTTTGTCAAATTTCGTCTTCATTTTTGGTAAAATCTTGAATTGCCCGGCATCAGCGATTGTATTCGCGAAATAAAACTCAGAAAGACCTGTATCCTTTTCCTTCGCAAGTTTGAAAAGCTCATCAAAAGAAAAATCCGTATTTTTAATAATAACAAATAGATCAATGTAATCTTTCGGTTCTAGCCTGCCCAATATTGCAAGAATTTTATTTGTTGCTATGTTTAGCAGGGAGTCCACGCGGATAGAGAATAAGATTATTATGCAGTGTGTACATGGTACCCCCAAATATCCAGAGCTCTCCCCCAATCATGTTTTATTTTTTTCGGCAACTGTAATTTAGGGAATATAGATACAATATCCTTTATAGTCAAGTACTTCCAGACATCATCAAATTTAGCGTGTGTCAAAATACGCCCGACAAGCCATGCCTTTTCAACTTCATCCTGTCCATGAAGAATTGCACGTACCTGTTCATCGCTTAAATCATAATCCCAAAGAAAGTAAGGTATTTGTTTACTCATATCACTAGTATAACAAAACAATCATCATATTACTACAATTCTGATCCCAACCACCATATATCCCGCCGCACTCCGGTAAGTACTCACTGGACATAGTTTCCCAATGTAACAAAATCCCGCCTCTCCTCCCTTTATTAAAGGGAGGCTGGGAGGGATTTTTTAACATTAGAAAATTATGGCTAGTGAGCAGTTACTACTGACCCACTTGACAACTCCCGTTATTTAGCCTAATATTGGGAGTATGGATACCGATATTAAGTATATTAAACGCGATCTTGAGGCTATTCTAAAAGAGCACCTCAATAAACATAAAATAATAGTGTTGTATGGAGCCCGGCAAGTCGGTAAAACAACATTAACTAAAAAACTCTTTCCTTCGGAAGCCGATTATTTATATCTCTCATGCGATCAATCCCGCATACAAGAGCAAATCATTCCGGACAAATTGGCACTCGGTAGAATAGTAGGGGACTATACCAATATAGTATTTGATGAAGCGCAGTACCTAAAAAACCCCGGTCTTGTGTTAAAAATTCTTATTGATTCGTTTCCGGAAAAAAATATTATCGCTACAGGATCATCCTCATTTGATCTTGCGCACAAACTTAGTGAACCGCTGACAGGAAGACATTATAAACTCCTCCTCTTTCCGCTTTCATTAGCAGAGATCGCCCATTCTGTCCCTCCGACCGATGTACGTTTTCACTTGGAACAAGCTCTTATATTCGGAACCTATCCGGAAGTATTTAAATTAAAAACAAACGAAGAAAAAATACTTAATTTGCAGACCTTAACTGATTCATATTTATATAAAGATATTCTCGCATTTAATTTGGTGAAAAATAATCAAAAAGTAAAAGAACTTCTCATAGCAATCGCGCTTCAAATAGGCAACGAGGTTTCGTATTCCGAGCTTGCCAACACCATAGGAATTGACCGGAAAACAGTCGAATATTATTTAGATCTGTTAGAGAAATCATTCGTCTTATTCCGGCTTTATGGATTCAGCCGAAATTTGCGTAGTGAAATAAATAGAAAAGTAAAAATATATTTTTACGATGTAGGCATACGCAATACCCTGATAAATAATTTTAATGAGTTAGCGCTGCGTACCGATGGAGGCGCATTATTTGAGAATTTTGTTGTTTCTGAAATGCTTAAAAAGGAAACTAACAAACCCCAAAAGGCCAACCTTTACTTTTGGAGAACTTACGAACAAAAGGAAATTGATTTAATCTCTGAAAAAAACAGCGTGATAACAGCGTATGAAATGAAACTCAACAAGTCCAAAAAAATAAGTGGTTTTGCGCCGTTTCAAAAGTTATATCCGGAAAGTACGACAAAAGTTATTACACTTGACACACTTTTGCAAGAACCCCTCCTTATCTAATATATACCACTCCGCTTTGAATTTGCGAATAATTGGTATATACCTCCGTAGCTTTGCCTCTTCGCCTTATAGGCTTCGAAGGCATAAGTCAAAGTATCGCCGTGCCCTTCCGTAGCTTTAGCGAAGGAGGGTTAGGTATTAT
>JAHIGH010000010.1 GCA_018900295.1 Patescibacteria group bacterium
ATGGATTGATAAAACCACCAACAATCTTCCCAAAGAAGGACAAACCGACAATCTTGAAACAAGAGAAGAACAAATAATCACCGACCCCTTGGGTAACAAATATTGTCTCAGCTGCCCCATCCCCACTCCCACCCCCACACCCTAAAACCTACACTTTAGATTTGCTTGCCCTTCCGTAGCCTTGGCGAAGGAGGGAAATTTGAATTTTGAAATCTGAAATTATATAATAATATTATGTCCAAACCGCCCCATGAGCCATTATCTCAAAACCTTATAAAATACAACCGTGAATCAGGCAAAAAAACTCTCGTCTTTATAGGAATAATCATCACACTTATCACCATCTTCACCATTTTCTCGCTTATCTTAATACTCAAAAAACCCTAAACTCTTACAAATTCCATCGAAAAACAAAACAAATCTCAATAACATACGGGTTCATCATTTGAACACAAAAAAACCACTTCTAAATCGAGTAACCCTCTAGTATAATCAACTCTGTAATCCAATTGAACATATGCGGGTAATTTTACAAATACTATTTACTATTCTTGTCCTGCTTATAAAAATCGAAGACTGCATTAGGTTTATATGTAATAACTGCTATCGTCTTTTCCGATTTTTATTCCGAAGAAAAAAAATCCCAAAAAAAAGCAAACATATCGCAGCAACTTTCTCCTTACGTACCAAAATTAAATATTTCTCATTAGGCATTTTCTTTTCCTGCTTTTTATTTTTTCTGCCAATAATCATCCTGATTTTTCTGCAAGATCTTCCCAGTCCCAAAGAATTGACACTTAGACAAAGCTATCAAACAACAAAAATACTTGACAAAAATGGCATTCTCCTGGCGCAAATCTATAATACTCAAAATCGAACATCCGTTTCATTAACTGATATCCCCAAGCACCTTCAACAAGCAACTCTTGCCATTGAAGATAAGAATTTCTACAAACATCCGGGCTTTGACATATCATCAATTATTCGCGCAATTAGCATAAATCTCTCAGGAAAAAGCATGCAAGGAGGATCAACAATTACACAACAACTCATCAAATCCTCCATTCTGACTCCACAAAAAAGTCTATCCCGCAAATTCAAAGAAGTAATTCTCGCATTCTGGGCCGAACGCATTTACACCAAAAATCAAATCCTTGAAATGTATTTCAACCAGGTGCCATATGGCGGAACTGCCTGGGGTATTGAAGCAGCCGCTCAAACATATTTTAACAAAAGCGCCAAAAACCTCAATCTCGCGCAAAGTTCTTTTCTCGCCGGACTCACCGCCTCGCCCACCACCTATTCCCCCTATGGCAACGATCCCAATCTCTGGCAGAAGCGGCAAAAAGAAGTGCTTTCAAGAATGGTGGCTCTTGGTTTTATTTCTCAAAAACAATCCCTTGACGCGCAAAAAGAAAAATTAATATTTAAGAAACAATATACTGCCATTCACGCGCCGCATTTTGTTACCTATGTAAAAAACCTTCTGGCTCAAAAATACGGATTGCCCATGCTGGAAAAAGGAGGACTGAGTATTACAACAAGCCTTGATCTCAAAACACAGGAAATGTCGGAAAAAATAGTTAAAGAAGAGGTTGATAGCAATGCATATCTCAATCTCACAAACGGAGCCGCGCTTATCACCAACCCCAAAAACGGTGATATTCTCGCCATGATTGGAAGCAAAGACTTTGATGATCCAAACGACGGCAATTTCAACGTCGCGACCTCACTTCGCCAACCGGGGTCTTCTATAAAAGTTGTCACTTATGCCTCAGCACTGGAAAATGGATTCACGGCTGCATCCATTCTTGAAGACACGCCAGTGAGTTACCGGACCGGAACCGGAATTTACTCTCCGGTAAATTACGACGGAAAATTTCACGGCAAAGTACCTCTTCGTATCGCCCTCGCAAATTCTTTTAATATTCCTGCGGTAAAAATACTAAATCAAATTGGTGTGCCGGCAATGGTAAATTTAGGAAAAAAAATGGGAATATCCGGTTGGGGCGATCCGAAAAATTATGGCCTATCCATAACACTTGGCGCTGCTGAAGTAACCATGCTGGACATGGCAACTGTCTATGGAACCCTTGCCAACGATGGTAATCGGGTCAATCTCAATCCAATCCTGAAAATAACTGACGCTGGAGGAAATATACTCGAACAAAAAATATCTGCGCCCCCACAACCAATACTTGAAGAAGGAGTAGCATTTATTCTGTCAGACATCCTGGCAGACAATAAGTCAAGAGCTATGGAATTTGGCGTGAGTTCCCCTCTGCATATACCCGGACACACGGTTTCTGTAAAAACAGGAACCACTGACAACAAAAGAGACAATTGGACCGATGGCTATACCAATAACTTCGTCGTTATTGTTTGGGTAGGAAATAACGATAATTCCCCCATGAGCCCGAATCTTGCCTCAGGTATTACCGGCGCTGCCCCGATCTGGCATAAAATAATGAAAAACCTGCTAAGCAAAACACCTGAAACCAAACCAACACCTCCATCAGTTGTAGTCCAAAAATTATGTGCGAAAAAAATTGAGTACCTGCTCAAAAGAACCGAAAATACTCCTGAATGTAAACCTTTACAGACCTATTCTACGCATTCTTTAAGTAATTGATACTGTTGTTGCGCCGACTCGCCGCCAAAAAGAAAACTCGTCGCCACAAATCTTCTCGCTCCCGCGGTGCAACCCAACTTTACGGTAGCGGCGTCAACCCCTCCGTCAATTTCAATCGGAATCGTAGTCAAACCTGCCAACTTTTTAACCTTCTCCAAATTATCTTTCATAAAGCTTTGACCCGAAAATCCCGCCTTGACCGTCATCACCAGAATACTATCCAAGTCATCAAACGAAACTTTTATCGCTTCAACCGGCGTCTCAGCATCAATGCCCAGCGCAACTTCCCCCAACAATTGTGCTTGAGCCACAAATTCTGTTTGATCCGGCATTTTCTCGACATGTCCGATAAACCTGTTAAAACCCGCGTCAGCAAAAGGCTTAAGGTATTTAATAGGATCCTCAACCATCATATGCACTTCAAACAAAAAATCTTTACTATACTTTACAAAAGGTGAGGGGTCAAAAAAAGTAGTATTCTGCGCAAATTTCCCGTCAATGAGATCAATATGCACGCTCTTAGCAAATGGTCGGTAAATCTCCAATTTACGCTCAATCTCTGCCCAATCTTTTTCCAATATTCCGGGTATTATCTCAAACATAATAAAAAGGTCAAAAGTTAAAAGTCAAAATCCAAAAATACAAGTAAAAATTAAAAACTTATTCACTTTTGACTTTTGAATTGTGCTTTTGACTTTTACATTTTGAATTTTGAATTTCTTCTTCAAGTTGCGTAATCTGCTCAACTCTCCTCATGTGTCTCTCTTCCCCGCTAAAAGGAGTCTCCAAAAATATTTGGACAGCTTTCATCGTATCTTCTTCTTTTAACAAACGCGCGCCCAAAGACAACATATTGGCATCATTATGCTCGCGTGTAAGCCTCAACATTTCAAATGGATCACTACTCGTTTTGCCATTGACGTCAATCACGCATTTAGAATTATTAAGCGCGTAAAACAAAGCACAGCGTACATTTTTGTATTTATTGGCAACTATTGCCTCCCCCTGCCCCGACCCTCCAAATACTATTCCGCGACTTGCAGGATCTTTAGATACAGCATCAGCAGCCTTTCCTACAAACACAGGATAATCATCATCTTTATCATTATCATAAGCCCCGCAATCCACAACCTCATACCCTTTCTCCAAAAGAAAACTTTTCATCTTCTCCTTCAAAAAATACCCTGCATGGTCACTCCCTAGATATATCTTCATAAATTATATTTATCTGTATTTTTGATTTTTGATCTTTGATTTTTGATTTTTTTACTTCCCAACTATCACTTCCGCATCGCTCGCTATCTCATCGGATACACTCGCCGATACACTCGCGTAAGCTGGATTTGACTGTAAATCCTTCTTAAGAAGAGAAGCATACGCGCTCTTACTCCTTTTCACCTGAACTGTCAAATTTCGATAACTAAATACTTCCGCGTTATCCACCTTAACGATCTTATAACCAAGACTCTCAAGATACGAAGAAACTTGTTTTGCCGCCCCCTTCTCTCCGCTTCCGTTAAGGACTGACACGCTCAATTTACTTCTATCAAGATTCGTTAGCTTATCTTGGCTGGAAAGTCCTGTTGTTGGATAAATCTCCCCTGTCAAATTGGGTTTTAAAACAGCAGAAACAGATGATGTCGGCAAAGGAGTCACCGTTGGAATATTTACAACAACAGGCAATGATTTCTTTGGTTTTTTATTCAACGCTCCGATTATGAATAATCCTCCAAGCACAGCTATTAAAATAAAAAGCACTATAAAAATAAAAGCTCGTTTTGAACCACGCTCTTCTGGCCTCATAGTATAATCCGCGAAAGTCTGATAACCCGATCCATTTTCTCTCATATAAATTAAAAGAATAGTAACATATTTTTATTGAACTTCGTAACTATATGTATTATAGTTCAATGACTATTTAAGTGCAATTTTAAATTACTAACTTTATGTTGTCATCGTCGCCAGAATTTGAACTTATTCATAAAATTGTACTACATAAATTAACCTGCATAAAATATATTCAATGTATTTATGGTATAGGAAGTTATTTTACCAAACAAAATAAAACTCCCAACGACCTTGATTACTATATAAAATTCAATAAAAAGTTTCAAGACTTAAACCTTAAGCAAATATCCAAAATTTTGGAAGATATCAAAGATAAATATAAAAACGAAAAATCAGAAACATTAATCAATATTTTTATTGAGGATGATAAGGGAGCTAAACTAAACTCTGTAGATTTATGGTTTATATTAAATTATAAAGATGAAACACTGCGTAATTGTATTACAAATAGAAAAAACCAAATATGGAAAAGCAGCAGTTCTGTATCGTTATTCTCTAAGAGTAGGAATATTAATCTTGGTTAGTCGTCAAAAAATCCGCATGGATTCTATCATCTTAAGATTTTTGTGCATTTGCATTTTGAC
>JAHIGH010000104.1 GCA_018900295.1 Patescibacteria group bacterium
AAAACCGGTATCATCGGCCCTCGTTTCGAACACGCCATCCGTAACGCCATGTTGACGGTCATGTACGAGCCGGGAAGCACTTTTATTGAAGTAGTCCGTATCCTTACAGATCAGAATTTCGTCCAGGAGCTGTTACCCAAAGTTCAGGATCCTATTATTAGGCGTTACTGGACCGATCAGATCGCGCAGACTTCAGACTTCCACAAGTCCGAGGTTCTCGATTACATCGTTTCCAAATTCGGCCGTTTTGTTACCAACAAAATGATCCGCAATATCATCGGCCAATCCCAAAGCGCTTTTGATTTCCGTAAAGTTATGGATGAGGGGAAAATCCTGCTTATCAATCTCTCCAAAGGAAAAATTGGAGAAGAAAACGCCAGCTTTTTGGGTCTTATTCTGGTCCCCAAAATCCTGGTGGCCGCCATGTCTCGTCAGGACATGGATCAGTCAAAAAGGCGCGACTTTTTCCTCTATGTCGACGAGTTCCAGAATTTCGCTACTCCGGATTTCGCGCAAATTCTCTCTGAAGCCCGCAAATACCGCCTCAATCTTATCGTCGCCAATCAATTTATAGGGCAAATGGAAGAAGAGATCAAGAACGCTATCTTCGGCAACGTCGGGACTATTGCCTCGTTCAGAGTTGGAGTCAATGACGCAAGTTACCTTCAGCGCGAATTCCAGCCGATCTTTACCGAAACAGATCTCATAAATGTTGACAAATACAACGCCTATATGCGCACACTTGTAGAGGGAGAGCCGGTCCCTCCTTTTTCTATCGATACTACCAAGGATATGAGCAAAGAAAAAGAAACAGGCAGCTCGCGTGTCGCCGACCTCGTCCGCGAACTCTCACGGCTCAAATACGGCCGCAACGCGCAAGTCATCGAAGCCGAAATCTCCCAACGCGCCAGACTCTAAATGCATTCCTCTTCGTAACGAATAAAACGAACAAAAAATAAAGATCATATATTGACAATTCTTAGTTCGGAATAATAATATAAATACATGGGGTATTTTGGAAAACTTGAAAAAAAAGAAATGGCCACAAATTTAAGGAAGCAAGGGTTATCATACAAAGAAATACTTCAACACATCTCAGTTTCAAAAGATACTCTAAGCAGGTGGTGTAAGGATATTGTTCTAACAGAAGTACAAAAAGACAGATTATTGCAAAATAAAAAATATGGACAAAAGAAGGGCTCATTAATTGCGGCAGAGAATAAGCGGGAAGAAAGAAGAAAAAGAATCGAGAAAATAAATAAAGAATCAGAAGCAACATTGGGAAGCGTAAGTAATAGAGATAAATTTATTACAGGCATTGCTCTATATGCAGCCGAAGGAAACAAAATGGATGGCAAAGGGGGATTTGCAAATGCAGACCCAAAGATAATTAAATTTATGATTGAGTGGCTCACAGCAAGTGCGAAAATTCCATTAGAACGTATTAGAGGAGCAATCTGGCTGCATGAAGAATTGAATGAAGACGAAGCCAAGCAATTTTGGTCTCAGCTTACAGGATTAAAACTAAATCAATTTCACAAAACATATATTGTCAAACAAAAAGCAGACAAGAAAATAAGAAAAAATCTTCATAAATACGGAATATTCACAATCCGTTTTAGCGATTCGGCAACACATCGCCAGATAATGGGATGGATTTATGCTCTCTTTAATGCTAAAATAGCCAATGCATTCCGCGATAGCAAGCAGGAATAGTAATTGACAATTTAAGATTCCCCTGTAGCTCAATGGTAGAGCAGGAAGCTGTGTTAGCAGCTCCCGATAGAAATATCGGGATGATAAGTGGGTGAATTCAGGGAACGGTCGCCTCAGGCGACTAATCCTGAGCCAAGCTCCGCTCAGCGGAGAAGGTGCAGAGACTAGGTGAGAATACACCTTTAAGCGCCCGCCACCTAAGCCGAAAGGTATGGTGATGAGATAGTCCAAGCCTTTTGGTAACAAAAGGGTTTTTGTAACTTCAAGGTTCGAGGTTCGAATCCTCGCGGGGGAGCAATGAAAAGCATCTCATTACTGAAAAGATATGCCAAAATGTCAGGAGATAAAAAAATTCGCCTTGGATTAACTCTTTCCGCAACAGTAAGAAAAGTACGGCAAGACGGTATTAATGCTGCCAAACAAACACATGGAAAGCGACCAAGGACAACCCCTAAAAGAACGTGCAATTATTGATCTTGAAAAATATTATTAAAGCAAAGGTGCTAAGCCATATTACCCGGAGGGCGGCAATTGTGGCAATTGTAAATTATGGAAACTACAAAAATCGCTTTATTTAAGGGCAAAAAAATCCGTAAAACACTTTTTCAAAAAGAGTGATGGTTTTCAGTTATTGATGTGATAGAAGTACTCACGGATAGCGTTAATCCCCGTGACTATTGGTTTAAAATGAAGATTAGAGTCAAAGAAGAAGATGGTTTTGAACCGTCGATAATTTGTCGACAGTTGAAATTACTCTCCCACGACGGGAAAATGCGTCTTACCGATTGTGTCGACACGGAAGGTATTTTTCGCATTATCCAATCCATTCCTTCCCCCAAAGCCGAGCCTTTCAAACGATGGCGAGATCAACCACGGAAATTCATCGCAATGAAGATTCAAAAGGCGTGTCCAAACTTAAAAAGGACGGGTTAAATATAAGAAAATCCAACGCCAACCAACTCCTCCAGTAACTCCAAAGACGCCAATCTAATACACTCCAAGTGTGGAATTTATTGTAGTTATTGTTTGCATAGTTGTCGTAGACACTTGTAGTATATCAAAAAAAATTTTTAAAGGAAGTAAGTTGCCATTTTTATTTAGATCGTTAAGAACTGAGGATCTCGCAAATTCAGGTTAGAATATAGAGTTTTTAGATTTTCTAATGTATAATCAAACTCAATGTCACGGTTACGGAATATATCTACTAAGGGAGCAAGGATAGATTTTTTGCCTAGTACTCCTCTAATTGGGGCGTATTATTAAGCTAATTGTTAATTTCGAATAATGGGAATTTTACACACTATCATACAAAAATATAAAGACGCTAAACAGAAATCTCTTAATAAAGAAGAATATAGACAGTTGTTGCTTAAAGCAGTTAATGACGGGAAACTTACTAAAGAGGAAATCGACGAACTTGATAAAAAGAAAAGTGAATTTGGCCTAACCGATGAGGACATAAGTGGAATGAGAGTTAATAGCTATGCAGCGGCTTTCACTGCTATAAAAGAAGACAAGCAGGTTACAGGAGAAGAAGAACAAGAACTTGGAAAAATTCAAAAATATTTAGGTATAGCCGATGGTGAAATTCAATCTGATAAAAAAGAACTTGCCCGTTTACGCCTCTTATATGAAATTCAGCAAGGCAACATACCTACAGTGGCAGTAACGAATTTAGTGATGCAAAAAGACGAAAAAGCATACTGGTCAGAGCCCGCTATATTAGCAGAAGAAAAAGTTATAAATCGAAGTTTCGTGGGTGGCTCAAGGGGTGTAAGTTTGCGAGTTATGAAAGGCGTAAGTTACAGAATTGGTAGCTATCGCGGGCATGTGGTTAATGAAACAGGAGTTGTTGCAGTAAGTAACGGAGCATTAATTATTACAAGTAAGCGATTTATATTTCAAGGGGACAAAAAATCTTTTGCTGTAAATTTGAATAAAATTTTGGATATTAAAGTTTTCTCAAATGGTATACATTTTTCAGAAAATAATCGTTCAAAACCAAGATTAGTTAAGTTTGTGGAAGAAGGGAATAACCATATAATCGCGGCAATCCTCACTTACGCAATCAATCATTATAATAATTAAGCGTAAATATTTATTTCTTATAGAACATGTTTTCATTATTTAATAAATCAAAACCCATTGAAGGAGAGATTGGATATTGTAATCTACAAGATTGGTGGCTTACCACTTTTACTCAAGAAGAAAGAAATCATATAGAAGATGTCTTTAATCCTCTTGGCGGCAATTCCAAAACTAAACCACTTACTCAAGGAAAAATATCATCCTCATCTCAAAAAGCCGCTGATCTTTTACATGCGCTTGCAGGATGGTTTAATAAACCGGACGATAGATATATAGCCAAGAAAATCATTCAAAAAGCATACGAGGAAGCTACAAAAGGGAGCGACATTCTTGACTTACACTTTACATTACAAACTATGATGGAAATCTATTATAGAGATCGTGATGTTGAACCTGATGCGTTTTCTAAAGCAATACAGGCATGTGAAGAACAAATAAGTATTGCTCCACAAGCAGTAGGAGCGTTTAAAAAGCAAGACTTTTTTGATGGACTCCCATCTCATGCTGGATATGACCAATTAAGAATAATATATAAAAAACAAGGCGAATATCAAAAAGCGATTACCCTTTGCGAACAAGCAAAAAATCAAGGCTGGAATAGCAATTGGGATAAAAAAATTGGCGAATTAAAGAAACTAGAAATAAAACATAGCTAAAGTTATTAATAATATTCTTATTTTACAAACTTCTTCATAAAGAGAAGTCCGCACTTAATAAAAAAATACCACAAACTATCGAATATATTTTTACCGAGTAGAGCACAACCCTTGGAGCATTTGTACGGATTTGTATGGATTTCTTCGGATTTGGTCAAGCCCAAAGCATCATTTTTGGTATAATTCCTTAACAGGAGTTACCGATGAATAAGCAAATATATTATCATTTTCTTCCTCCAGACTGTGCTATAGATGACCTTAAAAAGGGAAAGATTAAGGTCAGCACTTTACGCTCCCTTAATGATCCCTTTGAAATGGTTCCATATTTAAGACATAAAGGGGTTGAAGGAAGAAGGCCATACAACAAAATCCGTAAAGAAATTTCAAAAAAGTATGGACTTTTATGTTTTTCACAAAATTGGCAGGAGCCTCTCCTTTGGTCGCATTATGCAGACAAGCATAAAGGAATAGCCATTGGCTTTGAGCTTTTGAAAGATGAGGTATTAAAAGTAGAGTACACGTCTAACCTTAGGAAACAAATTATACTTACGGAAAATTCAGAAATAAATGAAAGTTTGTTTCTTGATTTAGCTAAGGTGAAATATAAAAAGTGGGAATATGAGAATGAATACAGAATATTAGTTAAGCTAACGGAGTGCAAGGAGATTGAGGAATTTTTTTTTGCTCCTTTTAATAATAGGCTGAAAGTAAAAGAAATAATTTTAGGTTGTAAATTTGACCATGAAAAAAAGAGAGAAAATATAATAAAGCTGGCTAGTTTTTATGATGCTAAAATAACACCTACAAGATTGGGCTGGGGTGACTATAAAATACATAGGTGCGGATACAAAACCAAAAAATATGAGGAATTTTATAAGCTAATGTTAATATAGTCCACGCATGAGACAGATGCTAGATTTCAATCAACTGAACCAACGGAGAGCGCCAATCATATTTAAAGGAAGTATGATATAAGATCCATTAGTATGGTAAAAATTAATCGTCAGAATTATGCTTTTTGGGATCTATGTAACCAGCCATTATTTATTTTCTCATTATGACCATATATAAGATTTTCTTTATCAGCGTGAGTCATCTGTTTTATTTCCCATTCACGTTGACAGGCAAATCTATTTGTTAAATACTCCTCGTAAAACATAAGCTCAACTGGCCGTCTTGTGTTTGTGTATCTTGCCCCATTTATCAATTCGCCGTTATGTTGTAATAGTCGTCTAGGTATATCAATCGTTTTGCCGGTATAGTAAGTGCCATCAGCACATCTCACAATATAAACATAATATTTTTTAGGCATGTAGGATAAATGACCCATAAATATATGGTAGAGTAAAAAATGACTATTGCCAATAGGTTATTATGCTCAAAAAGATAGGATAATCATTATGCTATCTTTTTTTCTTTCGCTTTTATTTCCTTCTCCGCTCGTTTCTTTTCCATGTATCTTTTTCTTGCGGCTATGCCCTTAGGACTTTTCATGTACTTCTCCCTTGCGGCACGACCCTTCGGACTGTTCATATATCGCCGACTTGCTTCACTTATTGGCATTTTTGACCACCTCCTTTATATAAAATTTGTATGTTCATATTATTTATTATGCTTCTCTATGACTTTCGATAATTTATCCGGTGTAAAATATAAATCACGCTCAATAGGTACTGCTTGCATTCCTTTTAACCCTTGCTTTGCTGTTAATAATTGGTTGAGGGTAAAATAGCCAAATTCAGCTTCAAAACCTACAACATAACCAAAAAATAAAAAGTCCTTGCCATAATCATATTCTTTTTCTTCTCCCTCTATTACATACCACGTCCAGCTTCCTGTAGGATCAAAAAATTTGCAAATAACTATCGGGTCAGTTGAATTTTCCTGTGAATAAAGAGCCGGGATTTGTTTTTTTAATTCTTCTGTAAGTAATTGCATAACATTTGCCGTTATTGAGGCATTATCCATCCATAACATATTAAAAGGCACTAGGGTATTAAATTGATTGTTGTCCTTTTTCTCCTAAATGTTGATGATAGCGATATAACGAGGTTGCTAGTATGAACAAAAACTTTGTAGTGAATGATAACCAGGAAATATTAGTTTTTAAAGCCCGGGAAATAGAAAAATTAGAATTGGATAGCGAAAATGATTTTAGAGATGAAATTTCTTCAAGGATAAACAACGATAATTTTATAGAACTCTACTCGGGGTGGGATTATAAGAACAAATATTACATTGTCGTAGTCCAAATATAAAATCCTCTATTGCTTTAACCCCCGATATGGTGTGAATCCTGAAATACCTGAATAATAGCGTTAAAAAATTTAAGGTTATAATATCCCCGGTTCGGGGGGTAAATTTCTACGGATCTCTACGGAATTAGTGCTATAATCAAAGCCACTTCCGATGGCAATATAAAGGGAGTAACTTGTGGTTTGAGAAAATTGTTCTGTGAAGGACAAAAAATACAAGAATTTTCTGCCCTCGAAAATAATAGGCTATCGATGTTATTGGGAATATCTGTTATATTAAAATAGACTATGAAATCTCCTATTACCTCATTGGCTTATATGGATTTGAAAAAAAGAAGGAGAACAGAAGGACCAGAGGCCGTTTTAGTGGATTCTTTTTTGAGTTCATTTGAAGACATGTTTAGAGAAAAACACCTAAAATTTTCAGTTTTTGTTGAACCCTATATTGACATAGGCTTTCCAGATATCATTGGTGTTTTGTGGGATGAAAAGTCAACAAAAGTTTGGTCAAAAGAAAGGATGTTAATAAATAGTAAAGATATAAGGATATTAAACCACTTGAGCTTGCAAGACAAGCTCAAAAGCAATCTCGAAATTCATAGAGAATTAGGATATTCAGAAAAAGAGTTGGATAGAAGTATTACCAGATTGTACAATGCAGGCCTAATTACTTCGACAAGAAATAAGTATAAAGCATGTCATCTCAACAAAGTCTTTGCTCCTAGAAGAATAATAGCAATAGAGGCAAAAATGAATGACTGGAAAGGGGCTTTCAGACAAGCAAGAATCAATAAGTGGTTTGCTTCTGAGTCTTATGTGCTTTTTCCTGGTGAAACCGCAAGAAAAGATATTCTTGAGTATTCCAAGCTTAGTAAAATTGGAGTAATTGCGAAGGAAATGAATCATTTTATTCATCTGTCCAGATCAGAAAAAATAAACATCCCGACATCTTACGGGTCATGGCTTATAAACGAATGGCTTATCAAGTCATTATATTACCAATAAAATGAGTAAGCTAAATCTACAAGATGTATCATCTGCCTTTCCAAACATAACTAACATTAAATCTCTACCTTCGGGTGGACAAAAAGAGGTTTTTGTCGGGGA
Organism: Patescibacteria group bacterium; assembly: GCA_018900295.1. Taxonomy (GTDB): domain Bacteria; phylum Patescibacteriota; class Microgenomatia; order Levybacterales; family UBA12049; genus JAHIGH01. The sequence goes on from JAHIGH010000104.1 coordinate 7,823, forward strand.
AGATAAAAATGCCCACACTCTTGTAATTAAATTACTAGATAGTGTCAATAGTACAGAAAGATTACATCGTGAAATAGAAGCAGTCAGAATACTAAATTTTGATAGTATTCCTAAAATACTAGACCTTGGCGAAAAAGACATAAATGGAGAAAAGTATAATTATGTAATCGAAGAATATATTGATGGAGAAGACCTGGATACCCAACACAAAAAAGGAATTAAATTGAGCCTGCAGGAAATCACAAACTGCTTGGAAACCATATTAGAAATATGTGTTGGTGCTGAAAAAGAAGAAGTAAATATTGTGCATAGAGACATAAAACCTGCCAATATCATGTTAGACAAGCATGGGAAATTTTGGTTAATTGATTTTGGTATTGCAAGACATCTGAAATTAGTTTCAGTAACTGATACAAACGCAAATCTAGGACCACACTCTCCTGGTTATTCTGCTCCAGAGCAATTTAGGAACATGAAGCGGGACATTGACATTCGAGCAGATCTTTTTAGTTTAGGTATGACAATGATATTTTTGATTTCAGGAAAAAATCCTTTTATTGAGGGCGCGAGAGATCAATTAGATATTTTAAGACGTACAGAAACAATGTCTTTACCCCTTCTCACAATTCCTGGTGACACACAGAATCAACTGGCAACCTTTATCAATATATTAGCTGACAAACATTTATCAAGGAGACCAAGGTCAGCAAAAGAAGCATTAGATTGGCTCAGGGCAATAAAGCCAACATTGCAGTATAATTAACTTATGAAACTTTACTTACAAATGGGGCATGGGATGATGGCACCAGCAGAAGAACTTTTAGGAAAATGGCATACAGGCACAGTAATACTTAGCCCTCGCGATTTAGATTATCAACAAATGGAAAGATTCTCAGCTAAAGTAATTGAATTAGGTGGAGAAGTTTTGTGTGATCCGCAATTTTATCTTCCACGAGCAGATCACGAAGGGTTAACACAGCATACTTACTGGCCAAATGGTTATACGACTGCGGGATTTACAGATAGTCACTTAAAAGAAATGCTTAAAAAGCTATGGGAGGATTATTGTATAAAACTGAATGCGTCTGCTTTTATTTTGCCAGGTTGTTATGCTGCTGATATAGATCAAGATTGGTTAGATTATCATGATAAAATAATCAGTTCTTCAACCGAGTTTAGTGGGAAGCCGAAGTATGCAACTCTTTGCCTGTCATCAGATGTGATGAGGTCAGAAGAAAAAATTCATACACTTTTATCTCATATTGAACGATGGGCAGTAGAAGGCTTTTATATAGTACCAGAACACAAAGGAGTATATTTTATAGATGACCCATTATGGATGGTAAATTTAATGGATCTTTGTGCTGGTCTTAAGCTGCTGTCAAAGTTTGTGATAGTCGGTTACAGCAATCATCAATATTTACCTCTATCTTTAGCAGGGGCAGATGTCATTGCGTCGGGTACTTTTGTGAATACAAGAAAGTTTCCTCTAAGCAAATTTAGAGAAGATCTGGATAATACTCCAAGTAGAAGAAAGCCTTGGTATTATTCACCACAAGCATTGTCTGAATTTCAAGTTAGCTTTTTAGATATGGGACAAAGAGCTGGGATCCTGGATTTAATAAAAGCTGATCCAATTTTTGGTTCAGAATATGGAGATATTTTATTTACAGGAGCTAAGCCTACTGATACAGCATTTAAGGAAGGTAGAGCATTTAGACATTATTTACAATGCCTAAAAATGCAAGTTGAACAATCACGACGAGATACTTACAAAGAAACTTTAAATGGATTAAATATTCAACTTAATACAGCAGAGAGAATATTAACAGAGTGCCATAGTAAAGGCGTCTTTGGAAAATACAGAGATTTTTCTGACATTGTTGATGTAAATAGAAGTGCCATAATTTTATTTGATAGCGTTAGAGGTTTTGTACTAAGTAGGGCATGGAATTCTAATCAATAATCTTCTGAACGATTATCATACTTTGGTCGTCGAATGTTTTAGTAACTCGCTTCCCCAACTCATTAAGAAGGCCTTTTATTGGTAGCAGCAGATAATCCGACTCAACAAGGCTAACCACATCCCTTCTTTCGATAGATACCCCATCGGACGAAAAGACTAAGCAAAATCTATTACCTAATAGGTTTTTAGTTACTGATTCCTTAAAATACTTGGGAAGAAAACCAAAGCTATAATTTTGAACTACCCGGAATTCATTTTCTTGATAAATTTCGTTTATCCCAATATCTTCAGAACTACCCACAAACAGGACTTCCAAAACTTTTCTTTCTAAGTTAATATTCCCGAAAGTGAAGGTTGAAGCCCCGATAAAATTGGACTGCAGATAATCGCCTAATAATGTTTTTATACTATTTTTCCAGCCATTGATCTCTAAATATGGCAGAGTTTTTATAAGTTCTAAAGATAATTTTCCAGAATCATTCTTTTCTCGACCATCAACAATAGAGACACCATCTGCAATACCAAATTTGATAACATTTTCGTGAATAAATATACCCAATGAATCTTGCGGTTTATGTGCTTTGTAATAAGAAGGATTGTGGTATAACACAATAATACTGTTTTTGTATTTAATCCTAGTTACGTCTCCTATATCAGATTCATTCTGGCGGCTTTTTGAAAATTCTCCTGAAAAGCCAATAATATCCTCTGATATAGAAAATTGTTTAGATGTGCTCTCTATGATTATGTCTTTCATTTCCTCAGAGTAAATAAATGCTTATATTCAGGATTATAGCAAATATAAATGACTTGCTAAGAACTTCATATTAGAGATATGACTAAAATAAGACGCACGAACGAGTATTTTGCAGTTTCTTTATCTCCTCCCACCTCTGCCTCAATTCTCCAATATACGCAAATAATAAAATACCTGTATTAAATTTCTTCTTCTTTTATTTTTTTTCTAACGAGTTCCTGAATTTTTGGTAGGTATTTATTAACAATAACAATATCTTCAGAACTAGAAATGGAAAAAGGTACTAAGTCTTTCTTGCTATTTTTGGAATGGGATAGCTTTATTCTTATCCATGTATAAATCGTAATATCATCTCCGTGGTTGTTCTTTTTCATCAATACCTTAGATTCCTGTATTTTTATCCAATCAGTTATTGGTTTTGTAGTTCCGTAACATTCAAGCACCCTATAGAAGTTTCTGTATCTTTCAAATAAGTTATTAGTATTAACAGCATCTCTATAGAGCCTGATAGGTCTTATCCTAAGATGTTTATTTTTAATGCTGCTTTCATAAGCATTTTTGATAGTCGTTCCGTCTTTAACAATAAAAGCACTTCCTGAAATTGTGCGAGTTGTAGTCATTCCAGTTCCTCCAACCTCACCAACGGATACGTCATCATTAAGGATATATTTTGAGTTATCTATCAGAGTGAGTTTTGCAAAAAAATCACTAAATAATTTATTTGCCTTCACGATTGCTTCTTCTTTTGTATTTGCCTCCACAATAGTTTTTATATGCCTTGCTTGTTGTTCTCCTTCAAAATCAGGTAAAAAAGTGAAGCTGCTAATTGTAAGACTTTTGCCATCAGGAATAGATATTCCACAAACTATTCGTTGGGTGACTAAAATTTTCATGGTAAAAATGTATTTTCTATATTTTTAAGTGTGAATGTATTACTTTTGTTCTTGGGATACCATGCTTTTCCACAAATTGTGCCACTTGTTGTCTGAAATCTTCCAACTCAAAGGGTGAAATAATAATTTGTTCAATAACCTTAGCCCAGTCCACCTTAAAGGACATAGCTTTTGTTGCAGTATTTCCTGAAATAACAGCCCTAAACTCTTTTTCAAAGTCAAATTTGGTATCTTTATGGACTATCAAATCATACATATTATCTTCTGGGTTTCTACTGCCATATTCTATTGTTCCTGCCCCAACAGTATATTCGGAATTTTCAACAAAAGCATCACGCAATTTTATAAAATTAGTTTGGATAGCAATTCCTTTATCTTTTGCGTGGCTTTTCCACATTTTCATTGACTCCTCTTCGTTTAAATAAAATGGGCATACAAAAACATATTTAGCTCCTTCTTGAGAAGCAAAGTCTCTCATGTTTTGCATATCTTTTTCACCAAATGCTTTGGGAGGATTCAGTGAAGCCTCAGCCAAAGCGGCCTCTCTTGGTTCACCTTTCCGTAAAGTATCAATGCTCGGAAAGTATAAATAGCGTTCTTCTAGAAGTGGCATAAACCATTTGTATGACATATATTTTGTGAGCTTTGCATTTTGATTTTTCGGTTCTTTTAATGATGGGTGGGTTTGGTACACGACAAGCCCAATTATAGAACATGAGAGATTAATTTGATATTCTTATCTAGCGAAAGTTCTTCTTACATAAAAGGAACTTAAAAAGAGACAGACAAAGGCTTAACTTACAATCTTTTAATTTCCTCCCACCTCTGCCTCAATTCTCCGATATAGCGTAAATCTTGAAATGCCTGTACAATTGAAGTGAAATCTATGGTTATATTAACCCAAGGATTGGGGAGCAATGAAAAGCATCTCATTACTGAAAAGATATGCCAAAATGTCAGGAGATAAAAAAATTCGCCTTGGATTAACCCTTTCTCAGGCAGTAAGAAAAGTACGGCAAGACGGTATTAATGCTGCCCAACAAAAAACAACAAAACGTCTAAAAGAACTCGCGAAGATTGATCTTGAAAAATATTTTTGAAAGCGCTGAATTGCAAGAAAATTCAGTTACCGAGGAATTCTCGATAACCGCCAGTGATGGTAAAAAATATAAGACAAAGCACTATAATTTGGACGCGATTATTTCTGTAGGCTACCGTGTAAATTCTACCAAGGCAACCCTTTTCGTATCTGGGCCACAGAAAGGCTAAAAGAATACATTATTAAGGGCTTTACCATGGATGACGAACGGCTGAAAAACCCCAATACTATTTTTGGCAAAGATTATTTTGAAGAACAACTCGCTCGAATCAGAGATATACGAAGCAGCGAAAGGCGCATGTATCAGAAGATTACTGATATTTATGCGCAGTGCAGCGCCGATTATTCTCCTGAGAGTGATATAACGTCACGAAGTCGCCGAAGCGCTGGCGCTTGAAGAATATAAAAAATACAACGCAAATCAAGATAAAAATTATATTTCCGATTTCGATAGGGAGGTAAAAAAGATTTTGGATTCTAAAAAGAAGAAATAATTATTACTTTAATTTACACCCTCCAAATGTTAGAATTCAATTAATTTCAAATAATATAATTACTAAATAAATTATGAGACGAGAATATTATTCTAATTCAATTGATCTTTTTATAAGGTCTGATGCAAATGAGATACTTGGTAAACTAACGCGAAATAGTGATTTTGACTTAGGACAAAGTCAAAGAGATGCATGGATAGAAGAAATTAATATTTTACAAAAAATTTTAGTATCATATTCAGGCTCAGTATATTTTGAATACTCTATTCCAAGAATGGGAAAGAGAATTGATGTTGTTTTAATTATTGGGTCAGCTATTTTCATTTTTGAGTTTAAAGTCGGAGATAAAGAATTTTCTTCATATGCGATAGATCAAGTTTGGGATTATGCCTTAGATTTGAAAAACTTTCATAGTTCAAGTCATGATCATTTTATTGTACCAGTTCTTATTGCAACAAGCGTAAAAAGTATTACTCCCATTATCTCGTTAACTCCACAAAGTGATAAAGTATTTTTTCCAATAAAATCTAGCATTGGGACATTGAAAGGGGTAATTGATAATGTTTTAAATTTATTAGATGTTGATATTATTGATGTGGCGGAATGGGAAAAGGGGCGTTATTGTCCAACTCCTACTATTGTTGAAGCGGCAATGGCTTTGTGGCGTGGACACTCAGTTGAAAATATTTCTCGTAGTGATGCTGGTGCCATTAATCTTACCCAAACATCGGAGGTAGTGTCAGAAATTATTAAAACCTCAAGAGATAAGTCACAAAAATCGATTTGTTTTGTTACTGGTGTTCCAGGAGCTGGGAAAACACTAGTCGGATTAAATATTGCAAACAAACATATAGATAAAGATAATGATCTTTATAGCGTATTTCTTTCTGGTAATGGGCCACTTGTTGCAATATTGAGAGAAGCGCTGACTCGTGATAAGGTAGCTCACGAAAAGGAAAAAGGAAATAAACTTACTAAAAGTAGTGCCATGCAAAAAGTTAAATTGTTTATCCAAAACGTTCATAATTTTCGTGATGATTGTTTAAAAGATGAAAAACCACCGCTTGAGCATGTCGCGCTTTTTGACGAAGCACAAAGGGCATGGGGATTAGAGCAAACTGCAAATTTTATGCAAAGGAAAAAAGGTAGACGAGATTTTAATCAATCTGAACCAGAATTTTTGATCTCTTGCCTTGATCGTCATCCTGATTGGGCAGTTGTAGTTTGCTTGGTAGGTGGGGGTCAAGAAATAAATACTGGAGAAGCGGGAATTAGTGAATGGATTAATTGTTTAAGCCGCTCATTCACTGATTGGAATATTTATATATCTTCTCGACTTACGGATAGTGAGTACGATGCTGGAAAAGTCTTGGAGAAGATTTCTTCGCGTAAAAACTTTTTTATAAAAGACGAATTACACCTCTCTATTTCTATGCGATCCTTCCGCGCAGAGCATGTTTCATTGCTCATAAAGCAAATTTTAGATATAGACGTAAAAGGGGCGCAAGTTACTCTAGCACAGGTGAAGTCGAAATATCCAATTGTTATTACTCGTGATATTTTAAAAGCAAAAGACTGGTTAAAAAAACAAGCTCGTGGTTCTGAGCGTTATGGAATCGTCGTCTCTTCGCAGGCAGAGAGGTTAAAACCTCAAGCGATATTCGTAAAATCTCCGATGGATCCAATTCATTGGTTTCTTGATGGAAAAGAAGATGTACGGTCGTCGTATTATCTTGAAGATGTTGCCACTGAATTTAGTATACAAGGCCTAGAACTAGATTGGGCATGTGTAATTTGGGATGCTGATTTTAGATACTCAGAAAATGGTTGGGACTATCGTACTTTTATTGGTAGTAAATGGAATTATATAAGAAAGTCAGAAAGACAAATGTATCTAAAAAATGCGTATCGTGTTCTACTCACTCGTGCCAGACAAGGAATGATTATAGTTATTCCGCCCGGCGATTTCGAAGATATAACGCGCAATTCTGACTTCTATGATCCAGTATTTAACTACTTAAAAAGTATTGGATTTAAAGTAATCTAACACAAAAAACAATAAATCTCTTATTGTTGCTAAAAATACAAAAAACGCAATTTTGTATAATTTTGGGAAAAAGTACAAAATAATTTTATGCAAAAACTTAATTCACAAATTGTCATTTATAAAGATCAAAATAGAAATATCAAAATAGATGTTCGGGTTTGACGGCGATAATGACTTCTAACCCCCCCGGGGGTTATAAATAGCCCTGCCTGCCGGTCTCCTACGCGCCAAAGCTTCAGCGACGGATCGCAGGCAGGCTCGCCACCTCTTGAACTTTCGCTGGCTTATATATTTATCCTTCTTCGTCCTGTGTTGATACAGGTAGTTTCCAAAATCTTCCATTCTTTGCCTCCATTACGGTATAATTGGTTTACATTTTTAATAAATCCTGCAATACTTGTAACTGAACCTTGAGCCTGGCAGCTGGATCAGAAAGGAACATTCTATAAAGAATACTATATTACATAATTAAGCCGCGTAAAAAGGTCGCGCGGCGTAAGATCAAAAAACTTGACGGAAATAATCTAGCTATTGTATTATATCGATCCTAATATCTATAATGCAGTTAGGTAGATTAAAAATATGGACAGCCTTGCAACTAAGTTTCAGCAAATATATGTCAATCTGCCCCTTAATCAACGTCAAGAAGTTATTGTTGTTATTGACAATGAACCTCTCTCGTGGAATGCAGCCAAACTTGAAATTGATAATGATACAGAAAAAGGCAAACAAATACTTTCGATCCTCGTTAAACTTGGTATTATAAAATAGTATGGATGAGTTTAATATACATAAAATAGATCCTGAATTATTGGAAGAAATGAAGAAAATTGTTGTTGCGCGTATAAGAACATCCTCTGATGATTTAGTAATTACAATTGGAGATAAAGATTATAACAAGAAAGAAATACTTGAAAGTGTTGAAAAAGGTGACGAGTTAGGACTGGAAATAATAGATACTCAAATGGAATTTCTTAGAGATATGGCAAGTGGACTATTCTACAAGCAAAATGCCTAACGCTTCTATTTTAATTACAAGACCAAATCACGACCTAATTAATGTTTATTTTTTTAAGTGGACTCAACAAGTCATAGAACAAGCTAATAGGCAACACATTAAAGTTTTAGATTTAGATAAAGATAACGCAACTAAACAAAAATTTACGAGTTATGTTAAAAAGCATAACCCGAAATTAATCTTTATGAATGGACATGGAAATGAGATGTGCATAGCAGGATATAGAGACGAAGTTATAATAGAATCAGGAGTAAATGAAAGGTTGTTAACAGGCAAGATAATCTATATTAGAAGCTGTAATGTTGCGGCTAAATTGGGAAGAGCGTGCATTCAAAGTGGTACAAGGGCTTTTTTAGGATACTTAAAAAAATATAGCCTGGGTTATACTCCAAGCTCAGCATTCCATCCGTTAGAAGATAAAGTTGCCAAGTTATTTCTTGAACCATCAAATCTTATTCCAATAAGTCTTATTAAAGGCAATTCTGTAAAAAATGCATATAGAAAGTCCCAAACAGCAATGTTAAAAAATTTTCTGTTTATGCTCTCAACAAAAGCGACTAAGGAACAAAGAGATGCTGCCCCTTCCCTTTGGCGCAATAGAAAATATCAAGTTGTATTAGGAAATGAAAATACCAGAATTTAATTCGAGATAATTTCCACATCG
>JAHIGH010000105.1 GCA_018900295.1 Patescibacteria group bacterium
ATTATTAAAAGGAGTTACCGATGCAAGGCTTTTAAATATGATCACCAATGAAGAAATAGTTTTACGATCTGAAGTCAGTAAGGAAATTAAGCAATTATTGCATTTAATGGAACCGTGGTACTAATTTGCACAACTCAGGAAGATGTATTTCGATTTATGCGATTTTTGTTGGATTAATAGGTACTTGAAAAAGATCCTTTACGTCAGGATATTGAGTATCTGATCTAAGTGGTGTAAATGATAAAGTATTGTTATTGTCAAAATACATAGCAGGTTCTAGTTTTGTTTTGACATCATTTATAGAATATTGTGGCGGAATTGAAGAGCCATTAAGACGATAAGTTAATGATTGTTGTTGAGTTGGATAATAATCATATACTTCCTTCATATAAGCTTCCCTCAAAATAAAGGTGTTTATATTCATGGGGCGTTTTATTATATCGTTGGGGATTAGATTTGGTTCTATTTGAACGTAAAACCAGCCACCTTTCGGAAAATTATTTTTCATTTCAATATCAGGAATATTAATTTTTTCTTTGAACATATTTCTAAGGGAATTTGTATTGGTTTGCCTTGCTATATGTTTTGAAACGAATAATGGATCAAAACCATCTTTTTTATATTTTATTATTTCTTTTTCAGTTCCAGGGAAGGCAGGAATATTCGTCTGTGTTTTTATTTCTCTAGTTAAAAATGTTTGCCCAGAGTGATCATTTTTTGAAATAAGTTTTGGATACTTTTTTATTATACTCGTTTTAAGCTTATTGTCGTAAAAGCTTTGCATAAAATTTTCAACAGTACGTGGAGTAAGTTGTTCATCTCCCAGCTCTTTTTTATATATAATTTTATGCTTGAGATATGGGTCTGATCTTTGTGCAAATTCTTTATTAACCATATTTGTTAAAAATTTATATCATACTATAGGCGTTTTGTCAAATCTGAATCTTGAGTATCGGGGTTATTTACGTTATAATAAGGAGATATATGATTACAACCATAGATTTTGTGCCGGGAGATGTAGTAAAAGTACACCAGCGAATTAAAGAAGGAGATAAAACAAGAATACAAGTATTCAAAGGTGTTGTGATACAGATCAAGGGACGGGGGATCAATAAGATGTTCACGGTACTAAAAATGGTTGGACGTATCTCAGTAGAGCGCATCTGGCCTGTGAATTCGCCGATGTTGGAAAAAGTAGAGATCGAAGAGCATTCCAGAAAGAAAATAAGACGCGCAAAACTTAATTATCTTAAAGTTCCAAAGACCGCATATTAAGATGGTAAATTTATGTTTACCAATAAGCAAATTTCAGGTATAAAAGGAGAGGATCTAGCTACTTCATTTCTTCGTAAAAAAGGCTACAAAATAATTGAACGAAATTTTCGCGCAATAGGAGGAGAAATAGATATAATTGCACTAGATAAAGATACGTTGGTTTTTATTGAGGTGAAGGCGAGATCAACTAAGGAATTCGGCTCCCCTTTGGAAGCAATAACTAACCGGAAAATGAAGTCGCTTATCAAAACGGCACAATTTTATAAAATAAAAAACCCCAGGCTTCCCGATTGCCTTAGGATTGACGCTGTCGCTATAACTCTTGATAGTGAAAATGAAGTGAAGTCGATAGAGTTGGTAAAAAATATAAGTGGTTAAGAGAGATTGCTTCGTCGGCTTTAGCCTCCTCGCAATGACAAATTATTTAGAGGAAATTTTCGTAGAGGGCTTTCTGGTAAAGATATAATCCTACTTGTGTTGACCGGAAGCGGATAATTTCTATTTGTTCATCGAATTTAGCAGGTTTTTGTTGTATCTGTACACAATTAAATAAAAGTAAATTTTTTTTGAAGAGAGTATATTTAATGTCTGAGAAAAGTATCCAGTCAGGATCCAAAACAGGATCTTGCAAAAAAGGCTCTAAATGAAAATAATCGCGCAGGGCAAGACAAAACTTTTTGTAATCTATCCACTGAGTATTTTTGCAAAAGAGAGTATGCCAAATTTTATTTTGGTTATCCTGTAAAATATTATTAAGCGTTGTTCCCTTAATGCTTTGCATTGCAGAGAAATAGTCCCAATTCACGCGATACCAATAATATAATATCATTTGCTTGTATTGCTGAGACGGATTCAATTCCCTCAAAAACTTCCGGCCATTTTTTGAAATGAACAATTTATTCTTTTTTTTGTAAGTAAGACGCATCACTTCCGCAAGTATTTTTATTTGCTCTAAGGTTTGCAGCTCTTGTTCGGTGTGTATTTTCCATCCGTATTTTTTATGTTCTTTAATGTTATCTTTTGTGGTCTTTAATTCTTTTAAAAGTAATTCAATATTTTTCAAGGAAATATTGCCGGTAAGAGTTCTTTTTATAGGGTTGTTATTGAGCCTGCGAAGGAAGGCAAGGAAATCGTAGTAAAAGTCTATGGATTCAATAGAATCTTTGGTTAATATCACGGTATCAGATAATATATTCATTTATTTTTGGATAATAACAATAATTTGTGAGTTTGTCCAGCCTATTTACTTTGGATTTTTTTGATTTGTTCACGAAGATGTATGGCTGTTTCGAAATCCAGATTTTGTGCTGCTTCTTTCATTGCTTTTCGTAATTTTTTATTCAAATCTATCCTTTCATCGGGCAGGAGGACATCTTTTTTACTAAATTGTATAAGGGAATCAATTGTCAGGTTTTTTTCTTCTTCTTTTTTATCTTCAACGAGCTTAGCACGGATAGCTTTCTGAATACCTTTTGGAGTAATGTTATGCTTTTTATTATAAGCAAGTTGTATTTTTCTTCTTCGCCGGACTTCATTTATAGCACCTTTCATAGACTTTGTGACAGTGTCAGCGTACATGATAACCTCCGCGTCGATATTTCTCGCGGCACGTCCCATTGTCTGGATAAGCGCAGACCGGCTTCTTAGAAATCCTTCTTTGTCCGCGTCTAAAATAACAACTAAAGCAACTTCCGGTAAATCCAATCCCTCACGTAATAAATTAATACCTACAACAACATCTATTTCACCCTGACGTAAGTTGTCCAGCACAACCTGTCGGTCCAATGTCGCGATATCAGAGTGTAAATATGTCACTTTTATATTTTTTTCTTCAAGATAATTTGAAAGTTCTTCAGCCATTCTTTTAGTCAGCGTGGTTATAAGTATACGTTGATTTTTCTTAATTCTTTTTTTTATTTGGTTAATCAGGTCGTTGATTTGCCCGGTGGTTGGTTTTACGGTAATCATTGGATCAATTAGTCCTGTCGGCCTGATTAATTGTTCGACAATCCCCTCTTTATTTTCCGATGCCAATGACAGTTCATAGTCATTCGGCGTCGCGCTCATGTAAATAATTTGGTGTGTTTTTTTCATGAATTCATCAAACCGTAATGGCCTGTTGTCTTTGGCAGACGGTAAACGAAATCCGTAGTCAATAAGCATTTGTTTTCTTGATTGATCGCCATTATACATACCGCGCACCTGCGGGATGGTGATATGCGACTCATCTACAATAAGCAGCCAATCTTTTGAGGCCTGATCAAAATAATCAATAAGCGTATATGGGGGCTGTCCGGGCTTCCTGCCGTCAAAATAAATGGAATAATTTTCAATGCCATTTACATATTCCACTTCTTTGATCATTTCAAGATCAAAATTTGTTCGCTGCATCATACGTTGCGCTTCCAGTAATTTGTTTTGTGACTTAAGTTCTGTAACGCGCTTGTTCAAATCAAACCGTATTTGGGCAAAGGCATCATTGTAAGTACGCGGGTCGGTCATATAGTGCTTGGCAGGGTATATAACGGTTGCTTCGAGGGGCTTGATAGTGCTTCCTGTTAATGGATCAAATTTATGTATATAGTTTACAATATCACTGACATCGATACGTATTCCAAAATCAACATACGCAGGAAAGAGATCAATACTATTTCCCCGTACCCTGAATGTACCTCTACGAAATTCATAATCATTGCGTATATATTGTAAATCGGTGAGTCTAACCAGAATATCTTTCAATTCAACTTTCACGCCTTTACGTAATTCAAGAACGAATTTTCCATATTCAACCGGTGAACCTAAATTGTAAATACATGATACAGACGCCACTACGATAACGTCTTTTCGCGTCAACAGGTTAGTCGTCGCCGCCAAGCGAAGCTTGTCAATTTCCTCATTTATTTCAGCTTCTTTTTCGATGTATGTGTCTGTTTGTGGTATATATGCTTCAGGTTGGTAGTAATCATAATAAGAGACAAAATAGCAAACCGCGTTATTGGGAAAGAAATCACGAAATTCCTGATAAAGCTGCGCGGCAAGTGTTTTATTGTGTGAGATGACGAGGGTAGGTCTTTGAATATTCCGTATAACATTGGCCATGGTGAAGGTTTTTCCACTTCCGGTTACACCTAATAAAACTTGATGTTTTTCATTTTTTTTAAGATTATCAGTCAATTTTTCTATAGCTTGAGGCTGATCTCCGGTTGGCTGGAACTGTGATACTAATTTGAATTTCATGAAAATATTGTAACATACAAATTCATGGATGAATCACTTTGCTTGTTCTTATACCAACGGGATTGCTTCGTCGGCTTTAGCCTCCTCGCAATGACAGCCATAAAAATTGATAGTATTTGATATGCTCTGTGTTATTGACAAAATTATACGAAAATCGTATATTTTTTAATAATGCCCGGAGTATTATATAGAAAGGAAAGACAAATATTAGAGTTTCTTGCGCAATTCCAAAATAAATACGGATATTCTCCTACGTTGGTTGAAATAGCTAAAGCTACCGGACATAAAAGCGTCTCTACGATACATGTAATTATACGCAGCCTTGTAGATAAAGGATATGTACAAA
>JAHIGH010000106.1 GCA_018900295.1 Patescibacteria group bacterium
TTCATCCAAAAAGAGAATTTTTGGGTGATGCAGCAGGCCTCTTGCGATCTCCAGCCTTCGCTTCATTCCGCCGGAAAAAGTCTTCACAAAATCATTTTTCCGCTCCCAAAGCTCGACAAATTCCAAAAGCTCCTTTATCCTTGTTTTTCTTTTGATATATGAAATTGTTCCTCTGTTACTCCCTCCAGGTATTGATTTATGAGGTTAATGCTATCAAGAATATCATCTAAATATAATCTGGCGTCTCGTATCATAAAATTGTAACCTGTTGTTGCAAAATAGAATCTTTAATACGAGGCTTTAATCCTGCATATTCCACAATATCAACCTTCCTTTTCAGCACTTTCTCAAGGTCTAATTTTAATCCTACTAAATCAATAAGAGTAGCGTTGTTATGAAGATCAACTAATAAATCAATGTCACTTGTATTCTTTTGTTCATCTCTTACAAAAGAACCAAATAAAGCCGCTCTTTTCACACTGGCCTGTCTTAATATCGGTAGCGCTTTTATTTTAATTTCTTCTAAAATTCCTTTATTCATAGTATATTAATGATATTACATTATTTATAATACAAGATCAACACAGCAAGCAGAGTTTAGAAACCTACAACATCCCAATGGCTCGTTCACTAATAACCTACATAATGACAATGCTATATAAAAAATTAAACAGTTATCTCAATAAAAATAGCGCTTTATAAAAAGATGTGTTAAACTGCAAATAAATAAAAACATAGTTATTCGATATGTTATTTGGTAACTCAAGCAAAGTTTCAAATGAGGAAATTCGCGAGAAGCTCACGATATAAGGCTATTCAATACAACTGATCGATTCAATTATCGAAACGTTTTGGTTTCACGACTGGGGTAATAGTTTCATTGCATCTCCAGTGAATTTTCAACTATTACAAAACTATCTCAAAGAAAATCTAATACACTCTAATACACTCCCGGTCTGGATTAGGTAGGCACCTAAGGAGAAAATCTGTATTAAATTTTACATGATCTAAAAACATCCTCAAGTGTCAAACTGATACATTCCCGGTGTGTATGGTCTGCATAGTTCGCCTTTTTGTTTATCGGATAGGGAAGAAATAGCTTGAGGCAGATTCCTCTAACTGTTGCAGATATAGCTCGCGAATTGCGTTTAAGCGTTTTTCATTGATTATCGTAACAAAGTGTTACGATTAAAAATAATGTATTCTGTCAATAAACAGGACTTTAGGAAACACCAAGCGCCCGAATTTGTTAAATTTATTTTACGTTAGAAGTTAAAAGAATATACTACCTTCAATTTTTATGATTGGAGAGTAACTATTTGCTTTGGAAGTATTTGATAAGGTCAACAATAATATCAGTAGTTCTATCAATTGTTTTAAGATTTACCTTAAGTTCTGTACTGTGATAATAATCGCCTGGAATTGGCACCCCTAAATAAAATGTCTTCAATTTATATTTATGGCCATAGATCCATGTCTCATCTTCTGTTTGTTCAAAAAGTCCGTTCATAAAATGAATATTATCACCAAATTTTTCCTTCATCTCATTCCAGTACGGTTCTAATCCGTAAGCGTTGGTAATAGAAGCAGATTTGCCCTTAATATCTTTTTCCAGTATGGTATCAACGACAAAAACAATCGTATTTTTATCCAATGATTTTGCTACCGCGTCAGCGCCGTCGTAATCAAGTTCTTCGTAATTTGTAAAATGAACCTGTACACCCGTTTTTCTGGAAGCTGATACGAAGCAAAAACACCGGCAAAGTTATCAACTAAGCCGAGTAAATTTTTATCATCCATTTTTATTGACATTACCGGACGGGCAAGATCCATATGCGCGGAAAGAACAATTTTCATTATTATCACAGTTTAGCAGATAAATTTTTATAAAAGAAGAGAATTTCCATACATTTTATTTTAAGCCTATAAATTTGGTTATTGACAAACCATTTATTTTTTTGCTACTTTTAGTCAGTAGACAAAAGATATTTAAATACTGCCTGACTGAATATATGCGAAGGATAAAAATTATTATTCTTGTAGTTGTCTCGTTAATAACCTCTTTCCTTACAATCTCATCGATCCCAGTACATGCATCTGTTCTTGACGATATGGTAAACGGAGTCAAAAACATTTTTTCTCCAGAACAAAAAGAACTCAAGATTGATTCAAATATTACCCTATCTCCTGATGGCGATATAAACAAGAATGGCGAAATAGATGCCGGGGACATAGTACGGTTTACCTACACAATAATAAATAAAACTGATAAGGCGTATTCATATTCAACCGTAAAAACTGGTATAGATCGAAAACAACTTAATTTCATTCATAATGTTGAAGGAGCGACAGGCATTTTAGACGACGACAAAACCCTCATATTTCCTAACGTACGTATCAATCCTAATGAACAACAAATTATCAGCTTTGATGCGAGACTGAATTATGCGCAGGAAAATAAAACAATTACCACAGAGCCTGAATTTATTGGTTCTGATAAAAACTCCATCATAAAGTCTGTCAAAAAGGAAATTGTTTCAAAAAAGCTGGGGGCTGAAGAAATTAGAAAACGAATAGAAAAAGGCGGAATGATACTGAATGTCAAAAATAAATAAACATGAATCTAAAAAAGATATTACCGAAAAAACAGTTTCTTAAAAAATGTGTTGTTTTTTCTATACTTTTTTCATTACTCGCCTCATCCTTTACTCTTCCGTTTCAAACACCGATTAGTCCTGAATCCGCATATGCTGTCGGAAATAGTTGTAATACAACATCTTCAAATGGAAATACCTCGGTAAAACTACTTGCCAACTATAAAGGGAGGGTTGGTGGAGTAGCCCTCGACCAAGCTGCTAAATTTTTAGCAAATATGTCCGATATATCATCGGCATATTATGACGCTACATTAGACAGAATAGTCTTTGTTGGCAAGACAACTACGTCTACCCCGCAATTTAATAAAGACGATCTGGCTGTTGTCATAAAATCAATTATTTTCGACCATCAAATGCCGTGGGTCAGCATTGAAGGCACAAACCCTGATCCAAATTTAATCGATGCTGTCTATAGTACAGGCATTAAAAACACTAGACTTGGCAATGTTCTCATTCAAGCAGACTATAAAATGAAAAGTTATGTTTTTGGCGTTGATGAAAATGGACAGACAGTTACATCAACTGTCCCCGGCTATAGATCTCATGATGATCGTTACTTCAATTCTCCAGGTATAAATGCCAGTTTGCCTAGCGACAGTAGATTTTGGCTCACACCTAAAGATATTACGCTTGCGAAAGATGATACATCGCAATCATTTATATTCCAAACAGCAACAATGGAATTAAAAACAGAAGCTCTTTCTACAAATAATGATCCGATATGGAATAGCACTGCACAAGATTTTGCAAATCAATTTACTCAGAGTTATGATGCGTATGCGCAAGAAAGTCCTATTTTAAATGATGCAAAAGAACTCGCTAAAATTGCCGGAGTTATTAAATGGATTATTGACAGTGGAGTCGTCACAGATTTCCAATGGGCAAGAGATTATTCCCCAAAAGCAGTCCAAACTCCTACCACTTTTAATAAACGTTTGGGAAAAATATATGAAACGGAAACAGGATTCTATCAAACATCAGGCGGCGCAGACTTACTAACCCCCAATTCATATACACAAGACAATGGTACTTCATCAAGTCTAAAGGGCGCTGCGCAAGCGGTTCCTACAACGAAGGAAGACATTCATTGGACTTTTACAAAAGACAGTCAGCAATATGAGGCAGTAGCGGTTACCGCCGATGCTTTTAGAACTCTTGGCTCATACAATACCTCTGAAATAGATATGTCTTTTCCGACTGTCGGCGATTTAACCTTAGCATTCCAAAGAACATACTCATCATATTCCGGGGGACAATACGGTGTAGGCATAGGATGGAATATCTATCCCGCAGCACTCTATGATAATGATCCAGTTCATACCTTCTCCTGCAGCGGAAGCGCGTATCCAAAAGCACTCGCCTTTAGTTCTTCACGAACTGGATTTGAGTCATTCAAGATTAGCGATTGTGCAGTAGGATATGTTGCTGATGACCCTGTGTTTCATTCGAAAGTATTCCGGAATGGAGATGGTCCCTTTACTGCAAAAACTAAAGATCAAACTGAGTATAGTTTTAGCTCCACTTATCAATTAACAAAAATTAAAGATAAAAATAGCAATACGATAACGTACTCATACGATGGATCAGGAAAACTTACTAGCATTGCGGATGGTAAGGGCCATCAAATCACACCTAATTATGGAGGTAATGGGTTAATATCATCAATTGCTGATTGGTCAGGTAGAATAGTCCAGTATACCTATGATGCAAATGGAAATTTGTTGACTGTTAAAGATCCAAATAATGGTGTGATCACGTATGCCTATGATTCAAACTCCAAGTTAACCACAGTAACTGATCGAACTAATCAGGCTGTTGTTACAAACACATATACAGACGAAGCTAAGCTGGCAACCCAGAAAGACTCTGCAAATATCACCAATACGTTCACATATGACAAAGTAAACAGGATAATTACGGCTACAAATAATCAAACTCCAAACAGAACTCAAACAACTAAATACGATACCAAAGCGAGAATTCTTGAACAAATTGATCCGCTTCTCTTTAAACTTATTTATACCTATGGCACAGAGTACGCTCCGCTCACCATCAAGGACAAAAGAGGAAGCCAAATTATCAATACTTATGACACAAACGGCAATCTGACCTCCATCACCTATCCCGACACTAAAAAAGTAAACTATGAATACGATACAAAAAACAGAATAACCAGAATATTGGATTACAGATACGGCACAACTCCGAAAGAAACAAAATATACCTACAATACCCCAGGTGATATTACCCAAATATCAGAAGCCGGATTACTGAGTAATTACAGCTATGACACAACAGGAGAAATGCTAACCCTCACCGATCCACTCAGTCACACAACCACTTGGACAAGAGATAATTTCGGCAACAAACTCACTGAAAAAGATAGCCTGAATAACACTGCAACCTTTGAATACGATACTATAGCAAGACTAACAAAAACAACAGATGAGGAGGGGAAAATTGCTTCTCTTACCTATGATAACAATGGCAATCTGCTAACGCAAACGAATTCTGTCGGAACAACAACCAATACCTATGATAAAGAAAACCACCTCACCAAGACCACTCCCCCAAATAATTCGATTACTGAATATTCCTACAACGTCTCCGACTCGCTAAGCTCAGTCAAAGACGCCTTAACAAATGTTACAAATTATGGATATGATGCTTATCAAAATCTCCTGTCCCAGCAGGATGCATTAAATAACACAACTACAAATACCTATGATGCATTAAACCGTCAGACCCAATCAACCACACCTCTTGGTAAAGTCGCCAAGTGGGAATATGATGCCAATGGCAATATCACCAAAAGAATAGATGCCAGTAATAATACAACTAATTATCAATACGACGCCTTCAACCGTCTGACCAAAATAACCTATCCCGACACTAAGACAGTTACCTTTGAATACGACTACCGCGGTAACAGAACCAAAATGATTGACTCTATTGGTACCTCAACCTATGCCTACGACAAATTTGACCGCCTAACACAGGCAAAAAACCCATTCAATCAAACACTGACGTATACATATAATAATGCTAACCTGCTGACAAAAATTACCTATCCCGATGGAAGAGCTGTTAATTATGCCTACGACAATAATAATCGTCTCACCAAGGCAACAGACTGGAACTACAAAGCCGCTTCATATACATATAACAAAAATAATACTCTCGCCAGCAGGACATTACCAAATGGTATTATCAGCACATATACTTACGACAGCGCTAACAGACTGACCGGTATCAACCATAAAAAATCTACAACAGTCCTAGCCAACTTTGCCTATGAAAGAGACAGTGTGGGCAATATCATCAAATCAAGTGAGCAGGGCACATTTGTTTTAATACCTTCACCAACACCGACTCCTACACCCACACCAATCCCTACGTCAACGCCGACTCCTACCCCGACAGGTTCTCCAAGCACGACTCCGACCAGTACACCCACCCCGACTACTACGCCCGCCTCCGGGGCAGACATCGTGATAACCAATGTAACCTTTACTCCGGCAAATCCTTCGCCTTATCAGTTTTTCAAAATAACTACAACCATAAAAAATCAGGGATCATCAAATGCTTACGCTCCGGCATCCCGAATTACATACTACTATGATAATCCGTTGCCGCCAACCTACGAAACAGGCTACAACGACTTCAACAATATCACTATTGATTTGGCACCCGGAGCGACAATGCAGGAAGTCAACAATTATGCCTACCTTGATACATCGGGCGCGCATCATTTCTATGTCATGGTTGACCAGAATAAATATATTACCGAATCAAACGAAAATAATAATTTATACGGGCCTGTAAACATTACTCTTGCTTCTGCCAACCCCCTGCAACAAATTCTGGCATTTGCCAAAAGCCTTTCACTCTACCAAGCCTCTGCGCAAACAGCTCCTTTTGTAACTCAATTCACCTATGATCCCTTAAGTAGACTTACCACGGCAAAATATCCTGACGGTGCGCTTTATTCATATACCTTCGACAAGGTAGACAACAGACTCACGCAGACTATAAATGGAGAAGTAAAAAATTATACCTACAATGCAGACAGCGAGTTGGGACAGGGAGGAGATAAGACCTACTACTACGACAATAATGGCAATCAGATCATGACAGCGCAAACCAGCCCTCTTCAGAATCCGGAATATAAATATGACTTTGAAAACAGGCTTATCCAATATGTCGCTCCCAATGGCGATACGCATAATTATAGATATGATGGCCTTGGCAACAGACTGGAAGAAGAATTCTCAACCGCTATCAGCCGATGGGTCTATGATAATTCCGGCTCACTCTCAAAACTAATAGTTGGTTCCGGAGGTGAGAAGTATATCTACGGAGCAAATCTCTTAAGTCAGGGAGGAAATTCATCATCCTCGAGACAATACTTCCTGGAAGATGGCCTTGGAAACACTCGTTTTGTTACAGATTCATATGGAAATAAGAAAAAAACCTATGAATATGACCCCTTTGGAAATTTGAGGACAGAACAGGGGGTATATGACACAGAATTTCAGTTCCAATCCCAGCAATACGATGATACGCTCGAACTCTACTATCTCCGTGCCCGCTTCTACGATCCGGCAACAGGAAGATTCATCTCTAAAGACCCTATAAAAGGTGCGCTTACAAATCCGCAATCCCAAAACCCTTACGCATACGCATTAAATAATCCGATTATGAATAGCGATCCATCTGGCGAAGTCCTTCCTGCTATTGCAGCAGCTTGTACAGTAGCTGCAAGAGCCGCATGCGCAGATGGAGATTGCACAAATGAGGCTCGTGTTGCAGGAGCTTTTCTACAAAATCAAAGTACAAAACTGTCTGGAGTATATAGCTTTATTGGAAGAACAGGAAATGTATATATCGGTAAAAGCGTTGATCTAGTAAATAGATTAGGATCTCATATTTCAAGTGGAAAATTACCTGAAAACAGCTTAGATACTATAAAAATTCAGGTAACAGCTCCTGAAAATGCGCGGATTCTTGAACAGATAAAAATTAATGATGCCATAAGGAAGGGTATTCCTTTAGAGAACATCAGAAATGCAGTTGATCCTAAATTTTGGAATACATATGGAATTTCTTCACCTTAATTTTTTAATAATATGAGTTTGATATGAAATATAAAGATGTAATTTCTCAATTTAATATTAATTTAAAAGATGCAGTAAAAAGAGATCCATCATTAAAAGAACAAGATGGATTTATTTTAAGCGATATTAAAGGTAGCATATCGTTGATAATTCAAGAAAATAAAATTAATGAATCCAAAGACTATATGTTAAAAAAAGGAATAACAGGATTAATAATAAATATGTCTTTAGGTTACACAAAATTAGACGTAGACTTTTTATCAGATTTTAATTTTATAGAATATTTAAATATTGTCCATCAACCATTAGGGGATACAAAAGCAATAAATTCATTACACGGACTAAAATCGTTAGTTTTATATGCCTATTTTTTTACTGAAATAGATTTCAATAACTTTTCTAATCTTCAGGAATGTTCCATACTTCATTGGACACCAAATGCAAAAAATTTATTCAACTGTACAAAACTTAAAAAGCTCTATTTAAGAAGCTATAAAAAAAAAGATTTGTCCGAACTAGAAAATTTAAAATTACTCGAGGAGTTACGCGTAGACAATTCTCCTATTAAAAGCTTAAAAGGTTTATCAGAGTTAAAAAGTATAAAAGAGTTAGATTTTGGAGGATTAACAAAATTAACTGATATAGATGAAATTAAGGAGCTGCCTTTACTTAATAAACTAAATATCCAAAGCTGCAAAAAAATTCCTTTTGAAAAACTATGGCAACTTAAAAATTTGAAATGGCTGAACCTTTCAGATATAGGCAATATTCCTACAATTAAAGGAATCGAACAGCTAAATATGCTTGAAGAGGTATATATGGTTGGAGATACTAAAATTTTAGACGGAGATACATCCCCTTTATTGAAACTTGCGAATATTAAAAAAGTAGGGCTTGCTCATCTTTCTCATTATAAGCCTACTACACTTGAAATACAGGCAAAAATAGAAGGAAAGGATCTAAAAACATTACTTCAAGAATATAGCCATATGAGGATTTACAATAAAATGCTAAAAGAAATAAATATTCGCAATAAATTTAAAAGATGATGCATGTGTCGCTAATAGCCAAGGGCTTCAGAGGTTTTTGAAAATCAAATAACTCCCTTTGTTTGATAATGAAAAAAACTTATATTGTAATTTTTGTACTAAGTATAATTCTTGTATTTGCTACTTTATACCTACCAAAAACATTTTATAATCAAAACGATTTCAATAATGTCAGATGTGGATTTCCATTGGAATTTCTTGTATATTCAAGCGCAGTTAGCCCTCCTTTACCTTGGAGTGCTGACTGTCTTTACAGAACACCCCAAGGAGCTCCCAAGCAATTTATCTGGCCGTCATTTTTTATTGATGTAGGCATAGTTTATGCTGTGCTTTGGTTGTTTTGTAAAATAGTGAAAAAAATAAATAAATCGGGAACTTGTGTTAAGGACTAATAAAAATCAGGATTTAGACCGTAAATTTTTAGAAGTCAAATAAATCCCTCACTTTTATTTTAAAGATTTGGGCGAGTTTATACAGCATAGTAGATTTACTAATTCGTATGCCTCCAAATTTTTCGTATTGCTTATTGTAAAGCCAAATCTTCACATCTATAATATTTATATCACTCTGTTTATTTGAAATGAAAGGATTTCTCAAATTAAAGTTTGTCTTACTTCTCATTGCGTTTTTTAGCGCCATAACTCTCATTCTTAATGTTCCCGCATATACTCAGGCGCAAAATACAGTATCTATAGACCCTTCAACTCTTTCAGCAAAAGAACAGGAATATAATGAACAGTCCAGCCTTCAACCAATGACTGCTATTCAAGCGTTAGACTCTTCAACGCAAGAGCTTGACAATGGTATTCCTGAGGGTACAATTGGCAGATGGTCTGTGATCGTGCAGACCGGAGGCGAATCACGCAGCGCTCAAATTACTGCCCATCGGCAAACAAGCAATGATACGTTTACAGAAAATGTGCTCTATGACTATTTCACATATATTGATACAGAAATAAACGGTGGTGGCATTCAGTTATCAAGTGCAAATGCTTCGTTACCAGTGCGGGATCCGGGTAATCCCAATGTGGTCACAAGCTCAGGGTTTTTCGTCGGACAAAATGGAAATACCATTGATTGGACAGTTTCAAGCTCCATTGCCGAAGGCAAACAGACTATGACGAATCGCTATGCATTCACTTCCCGCGATGGTGGGCAAATTGGCAAGCTTCGTTTGCTTCAGTACTTGGATGAAGATGTGGAAAGTTTTAGTGACGATGTATTTCTCACGAAGGGTGCCAGCGCAACAAGCAACTTAGAACTCCTTACTCTCGATGATCGGGAGGTCTATGGCATTGGTCAGTCAGGATTATTTAGAGGAGAGCCAAACGGCTTAACGAACGCAGTATTTGCCGGCTGGGCTGCTGATATTTATAATAACATGAAGCAACGCATCACGGGTGCGGGTCAGTCTGTATCATGGGAGGGGATAATTGCAAATCTTCCCGACTATACGCATCCGACATTGGGAGCAGTGCGCGGGCCACGCGATATAGTGTCCGTTCTTGCTTGGGATATTAGTGAAGACACATCGGAGGCGGTTGTCGTTACTTCCCTTTGGTGGGTTACCGGATCCAACAAGTGTATTTCGCCCTCCCAATGTCGCGCCTCCTGGCAAAAAAATACCATTTGGGGACATTGATCCTAACAAGCCGACGGTCATAATAACCCATGGGCTATCGGATAACAATTACGATGAAGTGAGTGCGGATGGAAATTTCGATGAAATATTATTTAGTGGTTTTTCTTCAGGGGGTGGAGGGTATCTTATAAAACAACAGTTTGGTAACAAGGTAAATGTCATTCAGTATGTCTGGCCGGAGGCATTTCAGGGACTCAGTATTGAAGGATACCAAGAAGCAAGACTATATACCGATGATGCTGGCGCAGCCCTTGCAAAATATTTAGTTGAAAAATTGGGTAAAAGCTATAACAAAAACATACATTTCATTGGTCATTCATTAGGAACGATTGTGAACGCGCATGCAGCGCGGCTATACCTTGATGTCGCACCAAGCGTACCTCAAGCGCAGGTGACAATTCTGGACTATCCCGCTAGATCTGAAAGATTTGGAATTGGTGGACCCGCTATTCCTCATGATTTTTTTGCTACTTTACTTCAACAGATACAAAATAAAACTAACCTAAAAATTGATAATTACTACTCTACTAATTTCTCGGCCTTCGGTGAAACTGCGGAAGGGCGTATATACAACCACCCAAATCTTGTTGATCCAAATGAGGTGGGGGATGAGATATTTCCTCAAGAAAATGATGGAGGAGTGTTTGCAAAAAATCACACTGGTGTTCAGCAATGGTACCGCTGGACAATGAACCCTGAGGGATTCAATGGTAATAATTACTGCGATAACCGAAATCCTGCTGGATTTAATACTCCACAAGGTATGAGTAATACCCTTGATCCTTGCCAGGCAGCATGGTATTGGTCGCTTTTTGGCCAAGGCGGATGGGGAAAGTTTCCAACAGCCAACATCGGTGCTCCAATTGATATTAATCAGGGAGTACAACTTGATTTGGGAGCGCCAAGAGCTTTTGGATGCGAATATGAAAGTGGCGTGATTATATGTCGCGAACAATCATCTCCATTTATCATTTTTGATGATATTACTATTCCTGAAAGCGCTGAGTATTTATCATTTGACTATCGTTTTCCAAATATTGGAGATGGAGATTATGTGTCTGTATTTTTTGATGATCAGCCAATCTGGACGCTTTCAGCGGTAAACGCTATTAATCCTAGTGAATTTATCAATTCCGGCCCCATCCCTCTGCCACAAGACTTGGTAGATGGAGGACATAAGCTTAGTGTTGAGCTTTTTGGAGTTGGAGAAAAAAACGCACAATTTGAATTGAAAAATATAACAACGAATGGGACGTCGGAATATACCGCTCAGGGTCTCAAAACACAGGTGCGGGACAATCTAAATACTGTTGCCAACACGGGTGGAGTAATAGGAAAAACGATTCAACAAGTAGTGAAGTTTGTAACAGGAAGCCTAAAAGTAGAGTTCTGGAAAGATGAAAGCCATCTTAATTTTTCTAAAGGAATTGGTGTATTTGTCAGCGAGGCGCAGGCGGTCAGATTGATGGATACACAATTACAACTCTACAAGAAATGGGAAGAAAAGAGCGTTCTTTTTAAATTCTTTCAACCAAAGCCCTTACTTACTCCTGAAATAGCGCACATGTTTGAACTCGCGATACATGATCTCATTTCGGCAGACTTAATGCTTGCAACGTTATCTCTTGACGAAGCCAAAGCCGCTCTTTCTACAATTACCGATCAGAAAGTAAAAGCCCAGACGGAGAAGCTGATAGCCCAAGCAGAGAAGGACTTGAAGCGAGCAGAAGAAGCTGTCTCAGTGAATAAACCAACGCTCGCTGTTTTGCGATACGGCAAAGCCTGGTTTTTTTCCCAAGCAGCATTGCATGTTTCAGGAAAGACATTCAAACTACCCGCTTTGCCTTCCATTTTCTCCGAAGATAAGTGAAGAGAAAAATAACCATAATGGCTATTAACCAATTAAAAAGGAATAAAACGCCCATAGGGATAAACGAATCAAAATCATCTAAAGAGGTCAAAACCATTAAAACACCCATAGGAATTTGAATATATAAATCGCCCCAATCATAAACTCTTGGACGGAATTGAATGAAAAATGGCAAAGAGGAGACTGTTAAAAATATTGATGGTAATATCAATGCCACAAAAAAACTCATCGCAA
>JAHIGH010000107.1 GCA_018900295.1 Patescibacteria group bacterium
CCAAAGTCAATGAGGAAATAAATCAAGCGGAAAAAAAGGTAAAGAATACAAAAATTTCAGATCTCATCAATATCTACAACCAAACCAAAAAAATCGCCCACGATTTCCGCTCTTTTCAGGAATATATAAAAAAAGAAGCAGCTAATCTCATAAAAAAGAAATAAGCTATAATATTAAATAATATGGACATAGAAACACTTAAATACCGTTGTCAAAAACTCTTTGAAAAAGTGCAGGCAGACGAGAAGCGCAAAAAAATCCGCGAACTCGAAGCCGAAAGCACTCACGCGGATTTTTGGCAGGATCACCAACAGGCAGCCAAAAAGATGAAAGAAATGTCAGACCTGCAAAAAGAAGTTGAAGAGATAGAGCTCCTCCGGCTATGGCTAGAAGAAGGGGAATACCGCGAGGCAGAGAGTTTATTAAAGAAACTCGAAACACTTCTTTACTTTTCTTCTCCGCATGATAAATCAAATATAATCCTCTCGGTTCATGCGGGACAAGGAGGAACAGAAGCCATGGATTGGGCGGAAATGCTCTTCCGCATGTACGCGCGATACTGCGAGAAAAAGGGTTGGAAATATGAGATCGTCGAACAAACACCCGGAGACGAAACAGGCATCAAAAGCATTACAATCGAAATTGCAGGTAATTATGCTTATGGTTATCTCAAGCACGAAGCAGGAGCGCATCGCCTTGTGCGTCAATCACCATTCAATGCTGACAAGTTGCGCCAAACCTCTTTCGCGTTGGTTGAAGTCATGCCCGACATAGAACAAAACACGCAAATCACTATCAGAGATGAAGATATAGAATTTGAAGCCTTCCGCAGCGGCGGCCATGGTGGACAGAATGTGAATAAAGTTTCAACAGCAGTGCGTCTCAAGCACATACCAACCGGCATAACGGTTACCGCTCAGCAACAGCGCCATCAAGCCCAAAACCGCGAATTTGCCATGAAAATGCTTCGCGCCAAACTCTGGTTGTTGCAGGAAGAAGAAAGAAAAAAACGCGATGCAAAGTTGAAAGGCGCATACAAAACTCCAGGATGGGGCAATCAAATTCGTTCCTATGTACTCCATCCCTATCACATGGTGAAAGATTTGCGAACCGGTTACGAAACCTCCAATACCGCCGCGGTTCTGGACGGCGACCTCCAGGATTTTATTGAAGAAGAAATAAGGATGCTCTAGAGTCTTTTTGAAAAGTTTGGATTTCATTTTTTTGTCATGCTGAATTTATTTCAGCATCATTTTCAAGATTCTGAAACACGTTCAGAATGACGTAAAGTCCAAAACAGGAACTTATTGCCAAAGCTTATATAATATACCCAATTAAATACACTATAAATCCATCATTGAACTTTTCTGAAACAAATAGTAAAATGCAAATTAGTATGATAAATAAACCTAATTCTAAAAGATTGATTCAGGAAGACGCAGATAGCGTATTAAAAGACTTAATAAATTCATATTGTGAAGATTTAGAAAAAAAGCTCAATTCACATGTAATTTTTTATATGGGGCCCCTTATGAGCCCCACAGATGATCTTCTTAAAGATAAAATTGAGGGGTTGGCAATTAAATATAATAATCTAACCTTTGTATTAGAGACTGATGGAGGTTACATTGATGTAACTAAAAGAATTGCTGAAGTTCTTCGCCATCATTTTAAAGGAAATGTGGATTTTATTGTTCCAAATCACGCGATGTCAGCTGGTACTATTCTAGTAATGTCAGGTAATAATATTTATATGGACTACTACTCAGTATTAGGTCCAATAGATCCTCAAGTTCCTTCTGATAATGAAGGAAAATTAATACCTGCGCTTGGATACCTTGAGCAATATAAAAGACTAATAAAAAAATCTGAAAATGGGGACTTAACAACTGCTGAAATGGCTTATTTAATTGAAAAATTTGATCCAGCAGAATTATATAAATATGAACAAGAGAAAGAATTATCAGTGAGTTTATTAAAAGAGTGGCTAGTAAAATATAAGTTTAAGAATTGGATAAAGACTGAAACAAAGAATAAAAAAGTAACTGATAAAATGAAAGAAGAAAGAGCAGAATCAATTGCTGAAATGTTGAATGATACCGAAAAATGGCACTCACACGGTATTGGGATATCAATGGAAGTATTACGTAGAGACGTTAAATTGAAAATTGAAGATTATGAGAATACCACTGATTTAAATAAGAAAATTAAATGTTACTATAAATTGCTTAAAGATTTTGCTGAAAAGAATGGACATGCTATTGTATTTCATGTTAATAGAGAATATGATGGCTATAGAGTATGAAAAAAATATCTAAAGAAACGATTGTTAAAAAAAATCCTAAAGTAAATCTAACTCAGTTTGATAAAGTTATCAGGATTTTAAGAAAATTAAAAAGCTCTGGTTCAAGTAAGCCAAACTACCGTATTGCTCCACCTTTTTCTCACAAACCTGCTTCATTTAGCAAATAGTGTATCTTTTTACTCGCTTATGTCATGAATCTTTATTAAAAGATAATAGATTAAATATACTTTTGCTCGGGAAATTCTGGCATATCCCAGTCATAAGTAGTCTACAGCTTTTGAATAATTGATTTTTTACTTTCGGATAATTCCTCGTACAATTCCTTTATAGTTTTTTTAAGTTGCGGGTGGACAAAATTCGGCTCAAGATCCAAAAAAGGTTTCAGGACAAATTCTCTCTCCTGCAAAAGCGGGTGTGGGATGATCAAATTTTCATACTTGTATATTAAATCATCATAAAAAAGAATATCAATATCGATTTCTCTCGGACCAAAGTGGAAGCGTTTTTTCCGCCCGATCTGTTTTTCTACCTCTTTAATAAAATGCAGCAATTCCAAAGGGGAAAGTTCTGTGTATCCGGAAATAACAGTATTAACAAAAGTATCTTGTTTTTCATAATACTGCGGCCTGGTTTCATAAAATTTCGCGACAGTTATATCGCCTATGTACTTTTTCAATAACGAGGTCGCGTCGTTAATGCGTTGTTTCTTATCTCCCAGATTTGAACCAAGTGCCAGAAAAATTTTTGTCATTTTTTTGTACGTATTATTTCCACTCCTGCGCTCGCTGCGAGTTTTAATGCCTTTGGTTTCTCAACCCTCACTTCAACCTTTTCAACTACTTGTTTAGTCAAGCATATTTTGGCAATCTCTTCCGCCAACCTCTCCAATAAATGGAACGAGTTTTTCTCGGCAAATTTAATAATCTGTAAATAAACATCTTCATAATTAACTGTCTGTTCGATATCATCAGTCTTTCCGGCTAGTTTGACATTTGCCCATAAAATTATATTTATCAACACAGGTTGTTTTTCCCGGCGTTCAATTTCAGTAACACCGATTTTACAGTCCAGAGTTAAATCCTTGATAAATATTTTAGTTAATTTAATATCCTGACTCATCATTATTTTTGTCATTGCGAGGAGCGAGGAACGAGCGACGCGGCAATCCCGTCGATTACGGGATTGCTTCGTCGTTCCTCCTCGCAAAGACAAGCTTATTTAACTATTTAAATAGACATCTACGTTTTACTTCCTAAATAAATCTAATACGCTCAAAAATCTCTTCGTCTCGGCCACATCATGAGTTCTGACTATTACCGCACCGTTAAGTACCGCGACCGCTGTTTCCGCAAGCCCCGCTTCCAACCGTTCTGATGTTCCGGGATTTTCTTTTAAATGCAATTCTTGTTGTAGGAGTTTTCCCAAATGACTTTTTCTTGATACGCCAATTACTATTGGCAGTTTTAATTTTGTAAATTCATTGAGCCGCCTTATAATTTCAACATTTTGCATGACAGTTTTTCCGAATCCTATCCCTGGATCAAGAAAAAATTGTTTTCGTTTCATTCCTTTTTGTAAACCATACTCAATTTGTTTACCAAAAAATTCCATAATCTCTGCAAGAACATCTTTATAGCAAATCTCTCCCTTCTGCATTGTTCCCGGTTCACCTTTGATATGATACAAAATCACCGGACAGCGGAAATGTGCTGCGATATCTGCCAATTCGTTATCAAAAAGAAATCCTCCGAGACTATTTATAATATCAGCCCCAGCGCTTAATGCTTCTTTGGCGACAATTGCTTTATATGTATCAATCGATAATAGTATTTTATTTCCTAATTCTTTGCGAATAAGTTTAATAACCGGCAATACGCGGTTTAATTCTTCCTGCGCGTTGATTCTTTCCGAACCTGGCCGTGTTGATTCACCTCCGAGATCAATAATATCCGCGCCTTCCTCAATCATTTGTTTGGCACGAGCCACAGCCTTTTCAACACTCTGAAAGTACTCTCCGCCGTCGGAAAAAGAATCCGGTGTCAGATTAAGAACACCCAATAACAATGTTTTTTTACCTAATTCCGGAATTTTTTTCATATAATGTACTTATAAGATAAAAAGAC
This sequence comes from Patescibacteria group bacterium, assembly GCA_018900295.1. Taxonomy (GTDB): domain Bacteria; phylum Patescibacteriota; class Microgenomatia; order Levybacterales; family UBA12049; genus JAHIGH01. Next base: position 4,429 of record JAHIGH010000107.1, read on the forward strand.
CCTGTAATAATTATATCAGTTTTATCTTTTGACTTTAATAATTGTCTGAGAGCTTCCTGCGGATTTACAACAACACGATAATTAGAAAACCCAATTTGATATAAAGCTTTAGCAATTACTTCAGGTTTTTTAGATGTACATGACCAGTCTTGGGTTTTCATTTTAAATGAAGTGATAGTAATACTTGCAGCGATAGGACTAATTAATTCTAACAATGGAATAAAGTCTTTTGTACTCTTGAAAGCGAGTAAAAAATTGAATTTCTTGCCTTTGTATAAATTCGAAACAGTTTGGATAAAAGATTTCATCTTCTGTTCGTTATGCGCCCCGTCCATGATGACCGTTTTCCCATCAATTCTATACCTGCTCAACCGTCCCAAAAAATTTGCTTGTTCCAGGGAATTTCGAATTTTCTCTTCATCAAAAGTAAAACCGTCGCGTCTCGAAAGAAGAATAAATGCCGAGAGGGCAAGAGAGCAATTCTCCGCTTGATGCTTTCCCAGCAATCCGAGAGAAATTTGTGACAAGTGAGTTTTCAAAAAATCAAAAGTAAATACGGTTTTGTCTTGATTTTCTTGTATATCTTTATAATTAATTCCATGTTGAAGAATAAATAGTTGCGCTCTTTTTGTTTCTGCGCAAGTTTTGAGTATCGAACTGACGATTGGTTCCTGCTCGGGCGTGATGACAATCGAGTTTCTTGTGATAATTCCGGCTTTCTGCTGCGCAATTTCAGCAAGTGTCTTTCCCAGAATTTCTGTATGATCCAAGCCGAGTTTGGTTATTATACAGACTTTGTTTGTGTTATTGATAATATTTGTGGCATCAAGCAATCCGCCAATACCTGTTTCCATAACAGCGTAATCTATTTTTTCCATCCAAAAAAAATAAAATGCTAGAGCTGTAAGGATTTCAAAATATGTCATCTTGCCGAATTCTGATTTTTCTACTTTTTCAATAAATGGAATTATTTTATTTAGGGTCTCTAAGAATTGATTTTCTGAAATATTTACATTATTTATACGTATCCTCTCCCTGATATTTATAATATGAGGCGAAATAAATAGGCCGGTTCGTTTATCAGTGCAAGACAATAACAAGCTCAAAAGATATGCGGTTGAGCTTTTACCTGAAGTTCCGGCAATATGAACAACTTTTAATTTATCCTGCGGATTATCTAAAAGTTGCAAAAGGAATTTAATTCGTTTCAATCCCAGCCCGCCCGAGAAAATGCTTTTCGGATTTTTAGGAATATGAGCAGATAAATAATATTGTGCGTCTGAAAAATTTGCCAAAAACATAAAAATATGCTTTACTAAACAAAGCCAAATTATTCATAAAAAATAAAATGGAAAATAATCCTTCAATAATGCACAATTTTAACACAAATAGCTCAAATAATCCCTTCGGTCGGAAGTTTGTTGCCGTACTTATTATAGTAGTTTTTCTTGGCATTGGATCAGGATTGCTTCTTTCAAGATTATCTCCAAATTTAGCGAAAAATAATGCATTAGTGTCGCCAAAAGATAAAAGCTCTATAGAAAAAGGAAAAATCTATGGATCGGATGATACCGGTACGTTCAAAGATTCAGCAGAAGGAAAGTTAATAGTAGGAGGTATAGACGGGGAAGGGCAATATCATTTAGAGCGCCCTGGAGGAGAAAGCCAAAATGTCTATCTAACCTCCTCATCGGTTGATTTATCATTTTTTATTGGTCGAAAAATCAAAATCTGGGGAGAAACTCAAAAAGCCCAAAAAGCCGGCTGGCTTATGGATGTAGGGAGAGTAGAGGTGTTATGATTAAGCTTGATAATGTTTCAAAAATATATAAAACAGGAACAGCGGCTCTTACAGACGTTACCTTTTCTATGGACAAAGGAGAGTTTGTTTTTTTCGTTGGCCCATCGGGATCGGGAAAAACTACACTATTCCGCTTACTTATTAGGGATACACTGCCTTCGAAGGGTACAATTAATGTCAATAAATGGGAACTGACGAAGTTGTCAAAAAAGAAAATACCTCAATTGCGAAAAAAAATTGGCGTTGTTTTCCAGGACCTGAAGCTTCTGAAAGACAGAACTGTATTCGAGAATATTTTGTTCCCTCTCGAAGTAACCGATATGGATCACAAAAGCGCCAAGCAAAAAGTGGAAAAAATTCTCGAAGAAGTCGACATTATGGAGCATAGAAATAAATTCCCTCTCCAACTTTCAGGAGGAGAATTGCAGCGCGTCGCGATTGCGCGCGCGCTCGTTTTCAATCCCGATATCGTTCTTGCCGATGAGCCGACAGGCAATCTCGACATGACTACTTCCTGGGAAATACTAAAACTCCTGCAAGACATAAATAAAGCAGGCACTACAATTCTTATGGCCACCCATAACACCGATATTATTAATAGTCTTCTGAAACGCGTTATAACTCTCGAAAAAGGAAAAATTATAAGGGATGACCTGCCTGCCGGCAGGCAGGAAAAAAAACTGGAAAAATCAGTACACGATACTTCGAAAAGCGAAGCGGGGGAATCAAAAAA
>JAHIGH010000108.1 GCA_018900295.1 Patescibacteria group bacterium
GGCCCGTGCCCGTGGCCTATTTGAAGAAATTGCCCGCCTTTTATCGCACAGTCTATATACTTTTTTGCTGTTTTTACCGAGTCTATAAGCGTGCATCCATCGGCCAGTTTCGCCGCAATCGCCGAAGAATATGTACATCCCGTACCATGAGTATTTTTCGTCCTTATTCTTTTTGAAACAAATTTATAAATTTTTTCATTATTATCTACCAGAATATCTATAGCACCCTGTTCTTCTTTCAAATGCCCTCCCTTAACCAAAACATTTTTCGGACCCATCTTGAGCATCTCTTTTGCAGCACTTATCATCTGTTCAACGCTTTTTATCTTCAATCCGGTTAGCACCTCTGCTTCATATAAATTAGGAGTTATCAAATAGGCGAGGGGGAAAAGTTTGTTGACCAAAATATCTTGAGCGTTTTTATGGATAAGCCTGTCTCCGCTTTTGGCAACCATTACCGGATCCAATACAACCAATTTCATTTTATATTTTTTGATCCTGTCCGCGACTACTTCAATCACTTTCTCATTTGCCAGCATACCGATTTTTACGCTGTCTGCTCCAATGTCTTGCATTACAGAATCAATTTGCTTTCCTACAAATTCAGCCGGAATTTCCTGTATTCCTTGCACCCCAACCGTATTTTGCGCTGTGACTGCGGTGATAACACTCGTACCAAATACACCAAGAGCAGTAAATGTTTTTATGTCCGCTTGTATTCCCGCGCCCCCTCCGGAGTCGGATCCTGCTATAGTAAGGACTTTTTTCATTTTGCTTTTACAATCCTGACTCCCCTTATTATCTCCTCCGTAGTCAAATTATACACCGCGTCAAAAAAAGCAACCTTGAAGCTCCCCGGACCTTTTGCTTTTTTTGCGGCTAATTCCGCTGCTAGCCCGTACACTGCAAGACCGCTTGCTGCCGCCAACGAATAATCCTTTTCAACAGCGCAGAAAGCCCCGATTATGGATGTCGCCATACAACCCGTACCGGTCAACGTAGTCAACAATTCATGGCCGTTATCAACATAATATATGTTATTCAAATCGGCTATAATATCCCTTTTCCCCGAAATTACTACCGTGCAACCATATTTTTTTGCTAACTCACAAGCAACAGATTCAGGATTTTTGATGTCTCCTATACTTTCCACGCCCTTTACTTCTCCCCTGACGCCTCCCAAAACGCCTATTTCACCGCTGTTCCCCCGAAGTACACTTATCTGCAAATTTTGTAATAATTCAAGGCTTGTTTTAGTTCTGTATGAAGTTGCTCCCGCACCAACAGGATCCAAAATAATAGGTATGCCGAGGCTATTAGCCTTCCTGCCTGCTAATTTCATTGATTCGACCCAGTCTGCTTGAAGTGTGCCGATATTCAACACCAAAGCTCCGGCCATGGCCGTCATTTCCTCCACTTCCTCTTTTGCGTGCGCCATCACCGGCAAAGCGCCAATATGGAGAGTGATATTTGCCGTATCATTCATCACAACAAAATTAGTAATTTGATGTACGAGTGGTTTTTGTTTTTTAATTCTCTGAAATATCTCCGCAGCCTTTTTATTTATTTCTTTATTCATATTAATATTTTTATTTAATCACGGCTGTCTTTGATTTTTGATATTTGATTTTTGATCTCTTTATAATCTTTAACAACTCTTCAGACTCTCTGTTTGGATCCGGCTTTCCGATTATTGCCGAGATAACTGCTATGCCGTCGGCTCCGCTTTCTATAACGCTTCCCGCATTAATTTTCGTGATGCCTCCAATTCCAACGGTTGGAATATTCACGCTGCCGGCTATTTTTTTTACCATTTCCAAACCGATCGCTTCTCCGGCATCCTCTTTACTCGTTGTCCCAAAAATATCCCCCGCGCCCAAATAATCCGCTCCATCTTTTACCGCTCTTAATGCTTCTTTTACGGTTTTTACAGATACTCCTAACAACCTTTTCTGTCCTATTATTTTCCTGGCAATTGCCGCTGGCATATCATCCTGCCCGACATGTATCCCTTCTGCATCCACAGCCAATGCCACATCAACTCTATCATTTATTATCAAAGGAACGCCATACTTCCTGGTAATTTTATGCAATTCTGTGGCAACCCTTATCATTTGCGCCGTACCCGCATTTTTTTCACGGTATTGCACAATTGTAACTCCTCCATTTATAGCAGCCTTCACAACATCCGACAACGAAGTTACCCCTGCTGATCTTCCATCCGTAACCAGATAAAGGCTAAAATCTGTAACTAAGCTCATTGAAAATTTAGTCTTTTGAAAATTTATTGAAAATTGTAAATTGCGACGGTTTGAAAAACCTAGTCCCCTTGTGGGAAAAATTGAAAATTAAAATATATAATATAAATACCGATGCAAAACTTACGAGCGACGCGCTAAGACCCGGATATTGCCTGCTTGATAATTGATATATACTAATTCCTAAAATCCATATCACAATTACAATCCAATTTATTCCCTTTTTAGTTTTGAATGCGCCCCTGCGTATAACAAAATAATCCGCCAGTAAAATACCGAAAAGGGAAATAAATACCGACCCTATGAGAAAAAGAAAATTTTCATATTGCACTATGTTGATAACTACAGCGACGATATAAGAAAATATACTGAAAATAACGAAAAGTGCTTTTTGGTTAATCTTTGGAAATATATTTTGTGTTGAGACAGCCGCGGAATAGATATCCGCCCACGCAACCTTCGTTTCCTCCATAACAAGTATCAAAAGCGCCAACCACCCCGCCGAAGAAAGCAAAGCGGGCACAAAGCCCCCGGCGTCCTGAGTTATCTGCGTTGTTAAAAGAAGCAATGCTCCAATTGAATAAAGCCATACATTGGCGATGAAATACCCTGCAAATGTGCCATATGAGCTCTCTTTTACGCTCTTTGCGAACCTGTTATAATCCGCTACCAAAGGCAGCCATGAAATAGGCATAGCAATTACCAGGTCCACTCCGGCCCAAAAAGGCATAGATCCGTCCCCGGGCTTCGTGAGCAAGCTCAGAACATCAGGCTTCCCCAATATTTGAATCGTCAGCCAGGAAGTTATCAATATAATTACCCATATCGCGAATTTTTTCAGCCACTGCCTTATCACTCCCATCGGACCCCAGAGCGCCATGACAAGCACAATAAAAGCGAATATTGCTGTTGACAGATAATGATTTGAATGACCCGTAATTAATTTGACAATTTTATCAGCGGAATAACCCATGATAACGAATTCAAATATTGTCCACCCGATAAGTTGAACAATATTTATAAAAGAGGGGAGTATAGAGCCTTTGCTTCCGAGAATTGATCTCAAAAGCACCATTGTCGGCAAATGCGTTTTAGCCCCAATATACCCAACCAGCGCCAAAAGCACGCATCCTATACTTGAACCCAGTATAATTGCTGCAAACGCCTGGACAAATGAAAGTCCCGGCACTAAAAAACTACCGGCCAAAATTACCAGTAAACCAACCCCCAACCCTCCCCATAACACAAAGAAATCAAAAAAATTAAGTATTCTATGTTTCTCAGGTACAGGATCAATTCCCCAATCTGTTCTTGCCATTATTTTACTAAGCTTCATACCTCAAAATCTTCTGCTATGCAGAACAAAAAAACCATTCCGCAAGGAATGGTAAGTCATTTTATACTTTTCTCCCTACGCCGGTATTATCCGTACAGGTTCCTCGGGTCAGTCCGCCTTGGGCGGACACTCTCAGCTTTACCCGCC
>JAHIGH010000011.1 GCA_018900295.1 Patescibacteria group bacterium
CAATCCTCTCCGATGTAGCCATTATTGGAGGACTCAATATTGACGGTAGCCTCATTCTGGCCAATAACGCCATCAACACCCTCGGAAGCAATTTGCAATTACAACCGCTCCGTCAAGCAAATCTTTCAATCATGGGAGACCTCTTAGTTATTGACACCGATGGCAATCTCAAAATCTCCGGCAACGCTAACTTCGCTAAAGACGTTACAATAAAAGGCCAACTATCTGCAAATATTATCGCTCCCATCCCGGATTCTGATCTCATTATCAAATTAAACAATAATCAAAAAAAATCTGACTCCAAATCCGCAATTCGTAATCCGCAATTCGTAATTCAAAATACTACAGGCAGTGCTGTCCTCACTGTCAATCAACTTGGTGACATTCACGCCTCAGGCTCCGGAACTTTCTCTACCGTAGCTGCGAATTCCTTCAATATTATTCGGGGAGCGCAAGCCGACACTTCACTTGTCTCAACCATAGCTTCATCCTCTGCCGGAACCGCTGTCATAAAAACTTCTGAAACCGAAAGAACAATAATCAGCCCTTTTGTAACAAAAGACTCGTTAATATATCTAACCGCAACATCAAACACGGAAGGACTTATACCATACATAGCTCGCCAAACAGAAAAAGATTTCACCATCGCCATCCCCTACACGATCAACAAAGACATCAAAATCAACTGGTGGATCATTAATTGACATACCTCTATTATTTTTAATCTAGTAGCATGTCATCCTGAATGGAGCAAAGCGACTGAAGGATCTCTTCCCATTGATTATTTTTGATCTTGCATCTCATCCCATTATTCCCAGGTATACTGTAACTTTATTTTCATGCACACGCACAATTCCTTCTTCAATTTTGATCTCGCTTACACCACCATCAAGTTTACGGATCACGCAATTTTTATTGATAATTGATATAAAATTAGCATGCTCATACAGAACATCAAAAGTTCCTCGCGCATTGGAGGACGTAAACGACTTAACCTCTCCGTCAAAAAGCACCTTTTCCCGCTTCCGTATAACCAACATAATATTCTGCTTCTTCACATCGCTCATATCAAAACTAAAATAATCCTCTATGGACTTGCACATTTGGATGATATGCAAGGCGCTGCCGAGGAGCGGAGTAAGACGTACTAAAATGTACGTCGTTGAGAACCGCAGGCAGCAACGCAGCAGATCGCCAAATGGGCGAGTCCTGCTACTCTAGCGCTTCCTTCGCGCTGCCAATATACAGCAACTTCTCCTCAGACAAAGAATCATAGGTACCCCTTAAAATAGCCTCAACATCCTCAATAACCGTCTTCAGGGGTACATACGCGCCTTTCTTGCCTGTTTGTTTCTCTATCACAAAAAAATTTTGTGTCATATAATTACGCAAAAGTCGGGAGCGGCGAAAATCAATTTTATCCTCATCTGATAATTCCGATTCGCCAACCAATGAAACCAGTCGCTCCAGTGAAACAGCTTTCTTAAGAAGATTCTGTACCATTACAAAGGCATTAAAATGCACTTCCCCTGCGATATTAACGCACAACGCTGATGAAGTTGAAAGTAACATATCTATTGCCGGTAAAAACCCTTCCTGGTATTTACTTCTGGAAATAACAACCGACGAATCAAGATATGGCAATACTGACTGAACCGCCTGGTCTAAAATATCATCATTTGGCACATAAATTGCCTCAATCGTGCTGATATAATTATTCTTAGTGGACGAAAGACGCTCATGGAACATGGCCATCTCCGAATTAAGGGTCGCCTGATAACCATCTTCAGAAGGTATATTGCTCATAAGAAGTGACAACTCATTTCCTGCCTGAGCAAAACGAAAAATATTATCAATAAAAAAAAGGACATTTTTACCTCGCTCATCTCTAAAATATTCCGCGATAGTTATAGCTCCATAACCGGTCAAAAAACGAATTGCGGGATTCTCGCTCATCGGACCGTACACCAAAGATACGGTATTCAAAACGCCTTCCTCAGCCAAAGCTTCATATAACTCCTGACCTTCACGAATACGCTCACCAATACCGGCAAAAACAGAAATGCTTTCATTTTTTGAAAGCATCACTATATTATGAATAATTTCAGTCAGAAGAACGGTCTTCCCCACCCCGGCGCCTCCGAAAAACCCAAGCTTGCCGCCTTTTATAAGAGGGCAAAAAAAATCAATAACCTTTATTCCTGTCTCAAGAATTTCCTGATGGGTAGTAATACTTGAATAATCCAAAGTCTTCCTATATATAGATCTCTCATCAAATGAATCAATCTCGCCTTTTCCGTCAATCGGATCTCCAAAAACATTCATTACCCTGCCCAACACACCATCGCCAACCCTGATATGGATCGGCCTGTTAGTATTGATAACCTTGCTATTCCTGTATAAATGCCTTGTTGGAGTAAGCAGGAAACAATAATATGTTGTTTCATTCTTTGAGTTATAAACCTGCATTTTAACATTCGGATCATTTTCAAGAACTAAAATATCGTATAAAGACGGATGATCCGTCACGAAAGAAACTTCAACTATATGTCCGATTACGCTTTTTACTTTACCCGTTGGATTCAACATATATCTCCCTTCTTACATCTTACGTCCGTTTCCACATTAATATTCCTGTCATTGAATTTAATTGTTGTTTATTTTTTGTTTGGTGTTGCCAAAACCGTTGTTTAATTTCAAGCTTAGCAAGACCTTTCTTAATATTCTCTGTAGCCTGGTCCAGGGTAACCATACGGGAAGCAAATTTGGAAAGCTGTGATTCATGTACTGTTTGCTCAAAAATTGAACTAAAAATCTCTCTCTCAAAATACTCAATAATTTTATCCAGTGAAGGCTCAAAAATATATTTATTTTTTTGCACACTGCTGGCCGAAGCCCCTGATGTACTCTCTGAAATCACAAAAGCAGTGGGAGTTTGACGCACAAGCGTCTGGAATTTTGGATGAAAAATTATAATTTTCTCATACGCGGCAATATGAAGAACTACGGGCTTAAATAATTTCATATCCATACTCATATCCGGAAAATCAAAAAATGTATACGCAGCTTCCGGCATATATTTATCCAATAAATTTTTCCCGATCCTTCCGATAACGACCACATCGCATTTCTCGCGATCATAACTCTCTTTAAAAAGAGCGTAAGTATTTTTCACGATATCTCCATAAAAACTTGCATTTGTAGAGAAAAAAACAAAAACTGTCTTACCGTTTGTTTTAAGAAAAGAAGCACTTAAATCATGAAGCTTCTTCTTCGACAATAATCTTTTAATTTCCCTTTTATAACTCATCTTAATTTCATTATAAAGACTGGTAAGTTCGGCAAGAAAATCCCGTCTCTCTAAAACAGCATCCCGGATCCGGCGCATATTATTTGCGGCAATTTCTTCATAAACACTTATAAAATCCCTCATCGACTTCATTGCTTCAATATCATTTGCTGTTCTTTTTGCGTTAATCATATTTGTTGTTGAGTCTTCTCCATCAAGCCGCTCTTTATTATCTTATTCAAAAAATCATTCAATGTCGACGCCGATGAAACTATATCATTAACGCAACCGCGAAAAGAATCATCTGTTTCATAAACACGCATAAGTTCAAGAATATCCTTTTTCATCACACCTGCTGTTACATCCTTCCATTTATTCTGCCAGATCAATGCGAAAACAAAAACCTGAAATCCGGAAGGAATGATCAAAGACGAAGGCTGATTAAAGAACTCTATAATCCGTGTCTCCATTTCCAGCACTCGCCTGACAGTCAAAGTAGCTTCTTCGCCAAAATGGGTAAAATTTCTAAGACGTTGGGCATAGGTAAAAAAAGAATTCAACTCACGATTAATATCCCGCCGCAGCATATCCTGCACCTGCTTTCCGACACGGGTAACAGAAAGAAACGGATTTATAGCCGGCCGCCTGCCTTGCATAAAAAAATCAATATCAAAAAAAATATGCCCATCGGCCATAGACATAATATTTGTCTGGATATATCCGGAAAGATCACCCTGTTCTGTCTCTACCACCACAAAAACTGTTATTGATGCATCTCCGTTGGCAGTAATAAAATTACCTGCCCTCTCTAACAATTGGGAATGTACATAAAAAATATCTGCGGGATAAGAATTACGGCCGGGAAAACGACCCGATAGAAGCGAAATCTCTCTGTAAAATCTCGCGTGTGTAACCAAATCATCCAAAACCAGAAAAACTTCTTTTCCCTGATCACGAAAATACTCCGCGATTGCCATTGCGCTATAAGGCGTCAAATAAATCAAACTGGCCGGATCATGCGAAAATGTAGCCACTATAATAGTATTATTTTGTATATTATTAGCGGCAAAATATTCTTCTATACGCTTAATATCTGCTTTTTTCTTACCGATACCTGCATAAATACAAATAGTTCCCGCTCTTGCTTGAAGCAATATGGCCTGAAGAGTAAAAGTAGTTTTTCCGATCTTTCTGTCTCCGATAACCAGCTGACGCTGGCCGCGGCCTAAAGGAACTACCATATCTACCAAAGCTACTCCTGTCTCAAATGAACGACTAATTCGTTTTCTCCTGCTGATATCCCAGGCAGCGTTGTTCAATGATACAAGCGCTGAGGGTTTTTTCATATATTGATCAGAATCCAATGGTACACCAAAAGGATCAATTACCATGCCAAGAAGTGATTCTCCAACAGGTATGGTCAAAGATTGGTCTGTTCGGGAAACACGCATTCGTGCCTTAAGTGAAGTTCTCAAAAAAACCATAACCTCTATACTCTCACCATCAAATGATAAAACTTCACCAAAATTATTATCTTCAAAAACAACCAATTCACCGACGCGAACGGATGGAAGTCCTGCGACATAAACAATAAATCCATTTACTCTTAATATATAACCGATTTCTTTATGTTCTGTAAGATAATCATTGAACGCCTTCATATAGTCTTTAGTCTTTAGTCTTTAGTCTTTAGTCTAACAGCTAATGACCAACGACTAACGTCTATCCCAGCCTCAGATCTCCTTTATCAAAAATCCCCTGCAGATTTTTCCGCAAAGTCAAATCATAAAATCTCCCGTTATACATGATCATTGCCCCTCCCAAAACACTCCTATCCAAAGACAAATCAAGGAGAATTCCTGCTGCAAGATTTTGCCGTGCCCATCGCGAAATATTATCAATTACTGCCTCACTGGGCTCAAAAGCCAAAGTAAGCTGTAACATTGGAAGAGAGCATATTGTTTTATATACGCTTAAAAAAAGAGCATTTATTTCTTCTCTCTTAGAAAGAGTATCCCGTTGAATGAGCTTACGCATGACCGTAGCAACTCTGATACGAACTGTTTTCTCTAAAGCATCTTTAAGCATATCTTTATCAACATAATATATACTCTGCAATAATAAATCCATTTCTTCATCAAACTTAACAAGATCATCAGTTGTTCGAATAAGCTCGATCAAGTCCTGATATTTCTTTATTTTATCTTCCATAATGATCCTCTAAAAAAATTTGCCTTTTCCGCTTTGATCTTTGATCTTTGATTTTTGATTTTTGATTTTTATTAGATCCAGCTCTCCATATCAACCTTCAATTGGACCAGGGCTTTTTGAACCAGATCTTCATGATCCTTCATAGACAAAGACCTACTCAAAACATTACCGGTAAGAGTATGTATGATATCGAAAACCCGTCTATCTACTTTCTTCATTTGATCTACTTTGTAATCTTCTATATGCTTTTGAGTCTTTTTGTACTCTTCTGCAATTTTACCCTCCAGCTCTTTATGCATATATATCCTCTCACTCTCAAGAGCCTCCCGAAATTCTCCAATAATTACCAGACTATGATTCTCCATATCTTTAGTAATAATTTTAAATTGTTGCTCTACGTCGCTACGCAGATCTGTAATAAATTTCTCATACAATAAAACAGCTTCTTTACTGCGATTCCCCAACTGTTCTTCATACTTTTTACTTGCAGCTTTATAATCGGAAGAGAATTGAGATGTTGCCTCATCACTAAAAACTTGCGCGCCTTTAATAATCAGCTGTGCTTTATCAATAGCTTCCTGAATAATTTTCAATCCTTTCTCATGGGACTGTTGTAAGAGCTCGCCTGAATGATCACGAATTTTATTTTGAAGAAATACTTTATCTTTTTCGCTCCTGCCAAGTTTTATCAGAAGAAAAATATAGGAAATCGCGACAACCGCCAACGAAAACGAAAGAATCGCGATCGGACCAAAAATAAAAAGAAACTCCGTAGGCAGAACAGAATTCATAGTATTTTATCAATTATAATATAAAACTCGTATTTTTTCATTTTTAATTTTTCATTTTATTTTTGATCTTTGATTTTTGATTTTTGATCTTATTATCACATCACCAGCGTCAAATACGCGACGCCAATACCAACCGCGATAATAATAAAAGCCAAAAAAACATGCAAAATAATACTAAAAACAATTATCCTCCCGGCCAGGGGATTTCTCCCCAAAGCCTCAATGCCAAGACTGGAAATCTTGCCAAAATAACCTACGGCAATTAAGAACGACACGATGACCATTATTGCTGCGAAAACATATCGCAACACGCTGAGTGGAGACATATAGGGCGCTTTTAGAACAAATTCAAATGATCTGAATAAATTATTTCTTGCTTCTGAAGACACTGTCCCATGCCCAACACTTAGAACAACAAGTATTTTCCCTATCTTCTTACTGGTAGCAGCACTATAATCTTCAAGCGCCGTAGCAATGATAAAGCCGCTCTCCGTAGCCTTCTCCCCCACACCGGAAATTGTCGAACTGGTTAATAAATCACCTTTTTTGATATTCCCGTTAATAGTCGAAACACGCAAAAATACTTTACCCTGTGAAACAACCGGCCATGAATTAGGCTGTTCACTTTCAAACGCGACTGCCGGATCACTCACAACCACACCAAAAAGATTGGGATCATATGGAGCATTGCTCAATACATACCCTCTCTTCGAAAGCGTGATTATATCTCCCTCCACCACATTTTTATCAAGTATCTGTATATACACAGCTATTCCTGAAGTATTACTGGACTGAGCGTTAACTACAGAAACAGTATATCTGAATATCGACAATATCAGAAATAAAACCACTAACAAAAAAGCGAAAAATCGCCACATAAAATATCAACCTCTATCATAGACTACAAAAAATCCCCGTGTTCTGTCAATAACACTCTTTGTAAGTGCTCACTGGACATAGTTTCCCAATGCAACAAAATCCCTCCTAGCCTCCCTTTAATAAAGGGAGGGATTCCCTCCTTTACTAAAGGAGGGTTAGGGTGGATTTTTCCAGGCATGAACTATTAAATTGATGCCCTAGTGAGCAATTACCACTCTTTATTCTAATCACAAAAAACCCTTGCATTTCCACCCAAAATTATGTTTCAATAAATATATGAACAATTCTCCTTAAAAAAAACAGATATAAAATACAATATAAATTTCTTTTATGGACGAAAGGTGGTTTCGTTTGCTCTTAGGTAGGAAGTAAACGATTATTATTCGTGTAGTTGATAGTGGAAAAAGTAATATGTTAAATAAAATGAGGCTCTTTATACTAAGCTTTACCCTGTTCTTCCTGGGAGGTATTGTTCTCATCTCTTCACCACTGTCCCCCAACCTTCCTTTCCATGTCATTGCGAGGAGTACCACGATAGTGGGCGACGAAGCAATCCCGTGGATTCAAAATAATTTGAACCGGATCTCTTCCATCGCCTTCAACGCCCCCTTTAGTAAGCAGCCAAAATCATCTCCAACTATTGCACGCGTCAACAATGAAGCTTCTGTCTTAGCCGCCAAAGCTCTGGATACTCATTTTGTCTTTACAGTCAATGTGGAAAGCTTCTTCCGCGAAAACGCGAAATTCAATAAAAACGTTGACATCAAAGGCACGCTTACAGCGCAAAATGCCGGCTTTACAGACACGGCCACGGCTGATACTTCATTTTTGTCTCCGGCATTTGACACCGCTACCGGAGTTGCTATGAATATCGGTACAGTTACCCAAACTGCTCTGACTATCGGTCGGGCAGAAGCCACCACCACTCTTACCGGTTCCACTCTGTCTCTCCACGGCGCGACTATTCTGAATAATACCTTCACTATTTCCGGTCCAAATCTTACTTCCTTGGGCGGGAACTTAACTGTCGCCGGCACAGCTTGGACAGCCACGCCTACAATCTCCGGACTTATCACCGCTACTTCCGGTTTGACCACCAACGGAGATTTGACAGTCAATAAAGCCTTTACGCTTGGAGATGGGGAAGATGCCGGATCAATCAATACTTCCGACTGGGCGATTGATGCCGCTGGCGTAATGACAGGAATTTCCGGCATTACCACCAATGGCGGCTACACCCAATCAGGAACTGACGCTAACGCATTTACCGGAACTTCCACTTTTTCCAATACGACTTACTCCGCTTTGTTTACCGGCGGCTCCGTCGGCATCGGCACCGCCTCCCCCCTCGCCAAATTAGACATCCGTGGCGCCGGCTCTACAACCACCCCCATCGCTTCTCTTTCCGGTTCGACCACCTTTGCAGGATTAATTGTAGACAACGAAGGTACAGGCGACCTCTTCACAGCCTCCAAATCAGGCGCCACCAAATTCACCATCCTCGGGAACGGCAATCTCTCCTTTGCCGGAACAACCAACTTCCTGAGCACCATCGCATCAAATGCGACAAGTGCCCAAACCTGGACTCTGCCGGATGCTACGGGAACGATCTGCGTCAGCGGTATCACCTGTGCCTCATCAGGAATTGTAGGTTACTGGCAAAGAGC
>JAHIGH010000109.1 GCA_018900295.1 Patescibacteria group bacterium
AGAGCTTGGAATTTACATCAACCGCCCGGAAGGCGCATTTTATACCATGGTCAAATTACCCGTAGATGATACTGAAAAGTTTGCGAAATGGTTGTTAACCGATTTCCAGGATAAAAATGAAACAGTCATGGTCGCGCCCGGCGCCGGTTTTTACGCGACAAAAGGTCTGGGACTTGATGAAATTCGCGTTGCCTATGTTCTCAATGAGAAAGACTTAGCCCGCGCCGCCCAACTTCTCGGCCTTGCGGTCAAACGCTACAACTCAACTAAGAAATAGCATGGAACACACCTGGTATCTATTGGAATTATGTTTATAAATGCAAAATACTGGGTTAATTTGTCAAGTGTACTTTTGAAAAAATCCCTCAAAGAATATGGGGAAGATAAAAAAGAAATCAGAGACAGGTTAAACAAAAAAAAACAAGAAAACCCCCTTAAATATTTTACAGAAGGAATATAGCTCAGCTTTTCTCTTTATTTGTTAGCTGGTATCTTTCTAGCAACTACTACTGTCATTGCTTTCTCTCCAGGTATTCCTGATTTCATTTTTGCAAATGTTCTTCTAAAGGCTTCTCCGAGATAGGTCTGTGAATTCAATATATCCTCAAACGGAATGCCTTCCCCTCGAAACAACTCTGGATGAACTTCCCCAAGCGGACCGCCTTTCAAACGAACTCCATCAGTAGTTTCCCATACTTCTTTTGGTGTTTCAATTCTTTTACGTTCTTGCTCAATTGCCATTTAGTTTTACCTCCATTTATATAACGGTTTATAGGACGCATTCTATCACATCAAAGGCATTTCATTTCCTCCATTCCAGTTGAAGCGCAACACCTAAGAGGATGTAAAATCTTCCTTTTACATCACCTGAGCCGAACTCAACTACCATCCACGCGAACCCCCAACCCCCTCAAGAAATTTTAGTTACTTTATAAATTAGTAAGATTGGATAATTTTTCAAAATAGTCATTTTTATTTATTGTAATAAATTTATGAGTTAATGGGAAAATATCCTTATTTCCATTGTTTTTATCTAGTTTCAGCTCCAAACATATATAATTTTTCTTATAGTCTTCTAAAACCACATCTATTTCTTTTCCTCCGTATTCTCTATAGAAATACATTGTTTGATGAATTGTATTTATTTTCCGTAGTTTTTCCAATTCAATAATAATGAAGTTTTCAAAAAGACCGCCTTTATCCGGACGAAGTGAAAGGTCTCGAAAATCTTTAACAAGAATATTACGAATACCCAAATCATAAAAATAAAGTTTTCGATGTTCTGATACCGCCTTCCTTACATTTGTTTTAAAAGATGGGAGTGGAATAAGAATATAATTTTTGATAAAGATTTCAATATAATTTGCAACAGTTGTTTTATTTGCTCCTAAATCTGCTGCTATTTCACGAATTGACACTTCCGATCCAAGTTGTAAAGCAATTTTTGTAAGAATATCTTTTGCAAGTTTTTCATTTTTAAGATCGTAAATGTTAATAACATCTTTTAATATATATGTATCAAGAATTTTCTGCAGCTTTTCTATTTTTTCATCGTCTGTTAGTGTTTGAGTGGTATATATTTCAGGGTATGCGCCAAAAATCTGGAGCTTCGTTTGTATTTCTTTTTCAAAATTACTTTTTTCATAAGCAAGAACATTTGTATTACTGGCAATTTCATGGATAGAAAAAGGTAAACAATACTGCTCAATAAACCGATCAGCAAGAGAATCAAAATCATTTGATTTCTGCCTAAGCTCTGAGCTTCCTGTAGCGATAATCTTTATATGGAATTCGTCGTGCAAAAGCTTCAAAGCAACAGTACCTTCGGGGTAATTCTGGACTTCATCAATGAGTATTAGCTTATGTTCATCTGCAAGCCGCGCAAGAACTTCTTTCCTTGGGACAAAGCGTTCCCGATCAGTTAATGAGTAAAAGTTAAAAATCGGAACATGTTGTTCTGTCGAAATTTTTTCAAGAAGTGTTGTTTTCCCCGACCTTCTCGGTCCCCAAATAAAAAGAATTCTGTTTTCAGACCCCTGTAAATAATTCTCTATAAATGGTTCTATGGCTCGTTTATACATATGTTACCATACCAGTATAGCATCATTTTGGACATTGTCAATGACCATTTTAATACTCTTTTGGACACCATTGATGTTCTATTTTTGATTAAAATATTATTTTTACCTTATTTTTATTGCTTTCCTTGACGAACATCCAGCCGTAAGGTATATTTTACATACAAACATTTTTTATGTCCAAAACTTTCTCAACCATGTTATTGCTTGGCACGTCAGCGCCGGATTTTTTTCTACCAGATGTCACTTCGGGTAAAACCATGACTTTAAATGATTTCAAAGACAAAAAAGCGCTTCTGGTTATGTTTATCTGCCATCATTGTCCCTATATACAGCATGTAAAAAAAGAATTAGCACAAATTGGCAAAGACTATCAATACAAAAATATAGGCATAGTTGCCATAAGCGCCAACGATATAACGGCTCATCCCGATGACTCGCCTGAATACTTAAAAGAAATGGCAAAAGAGGAAGGCTTCATCTTTCCGTTTTGCTACGACGAGACCCAGACAGTAGCCAAAACCTACAAAGCAGCCTGCACTCCGGATTTCTTTTTGTTTGATCAGGAGAGAAAGCTCGTTTACCGCGGCCAATTAGATGACAGCAGGCCCGGTAATTATCTTCCGGTAACCGGAAAGGACTTAAGAAATGCTATTGACGCGCTGCTTACAGACAAGCCCATAAATCCTGACCAAAAACCAAGCCTTGGCTGCAATATAAAATGGAAAGAAGGCAACAAGCCGGATTATTTTTCATCTGGGTATTGACGGTTGGAAAAAAATAATGTATCATACATTTATTCTCATTAAAGGAAATGAGCTTTCCTTTTTCTGTAAATTAGATTATGGCAATATATCAAAGAACCAAACCACATGTAAATATCGGAACTATCGGACACGTTGATCACGGAAAGACAACTCTTTCTGCGGCTATATCCACAGTTCTCTCCAAAAAAGGATTAGCGCAAGCAAAAAAATATGAAGATATTGATAATGCGCCCGAAGAAAAAGCCCGAGGCGTTACTATTAATATCAGTCATTTAGAATACGAAACGGAAAAAAGACACTATGCGCATATCGATGCTCCGGGACACGCTGATTATATTAAGAATATGATTACAGGTGCCGCTCAAATGGACGGTGCGATTCTTGTAGTCTCAGCTCCTGACGGTCCTATGCCTCAAACCCGCGAGCATATTTTATTAGCCCGCCAAGTTGGTGTTCCTTCGATTGTAGTTTTTATGAACAAAACCGATATGGTACAAGATGCGGAACTTCTCGATTTAGTCGAAATGGAAGTCCGCGAACTTCTTACCAAGTACAAATTCCCGGGAGACAAAACTCCGATTATCCGCGGATCAGCTCTCAAAGCACTCGAAGGAGATCCCGAGGCAGAGAAGCAAATCCTTGAACTCATGAAGACAGTAGACGAATATATCCCCACACCGGTAAGAGCATTAGACAAGCCATTTCTTATGCCTGTTGAAGACGTCTTTTCTATCAAAGGGCGTGGAACAGTCGTAACAGGAAGAATTGAGAGAGGCATAGTCAAAGTCAATGATGCGGTTGAAGTTATTGGGCTTAAAGCTACCAAGCCGACAGTAGTAACCGGTGTTGAGATGTTCAAGAAGCAGCTCGACGAAGGACAAGCGGGAGACAATGTTGGTCTTTTACTTCGAGGACTTGAAAAAAACGATGTCGAAAGAGGACAAGTCATTGCCAAACCTGGCTCAATTACTCCGCACACCGAATTTGAAGCAGAAGCATATATACTTACAAAAGAAGAAGGAGGACGTCACACACCATTTTTTACCGGATACAGGCCTCAATTCTATATTCGTACCACTGATGTTACCGGAACAGCAACTCTTCCGAAAGGTGTAGAAATGGTTATGCCGGGAGATAGTATAAAGATGACTATAAAATTGATTGTTCCCGTCGCTCTTGAAGAAGGACTTAGATATGCTATACGC
>JAHIGH010000110.1 GCA_018900295.1 Patescibacteria group bacterium
ATCTATTTCGTCACTATGCCACTGGATAATAACACGATGGCTGATCCTTCCGATTCTCCCATAGCCATTGATTGCAACCTTTATCATATTATTTAGTATATACGGGATTTTTTTCTTTGACAAGAGGAGATTTTTATGAGAAAGTTAGGCTAGGTTCATCTATAAATAAAAATATGCTACAGCAAAAAATATCAAAGGAATTTTTGAAAAGGGCTGCTTTGATTATCATCGTATTGCTTAGCGTCGGAATTATATCAGGGGTAGTGATGCTTTTGTCGAATAAGACTGCTATAAATCCTGCAGTTATAATAAATCCTGTTGAAAAAGAAGTAACTATTACGACGGATAAAACGGAATATGGGCTAGGAGAGGTCGTGGCGATTACAATTATAAATAATTTTGATAGTAAAATTATGATTGCGTGGCCTTTATATAATATTGAAAGATTAAATATTGATACTAATTTTATCGGTGAAAATGAAATATGGGATGAAATAAAAAGAGTAACTTGTCCGTGTAATGCAAAATGTAAAGTTGGCGCATCTATAATTTTGGCTCGGCAAGAACTTAAATATCAATGGAATCAAAAAGAAGAATGGTGCAGTGATTTTGAGGAAATTTCAAACTCTGCAATATCTGGAATATATAGAATTAAAGCTCAAATAAGCAATGAGGATGGTTCTAATAAAAAAATTGTTTACTCTAACGAATTTACGATTAAGGAAAAAACAGTTCAGAATCAAGATGTTTCTATTACAACAGATAAGGGAATATATACATCCAAAATAAGCGCGGATGATTATTTAGCAACTGTCAGAGGAGAGATTATAAAAATTGCGATTATAAATAATTTGGAAAAGGATATATATTTTAAAACAGGTTTCGTAATACCATTCAGCACGCTATATTTTGAAATTTACAAAGATGGAAAGTGGCAAACTTATAATGAGATGCACGGCGTAGCAGAGTATCCTTTTAATTTTACTTTTCAAAAATGGTTGGAAACAGCAACTCGATTAAAGCCGGACGAAAGAATTATCTTTGAAAAGAATCTTGATCATTCCGCAGAGTTTAATATATTTAAAGGAAAGTATAGATTTAAATTGGAATATTTTTCTATGCCAAAGGAACCAGAAGCTGATTATACTAAGGTTGACTATGCGACATATAAGGAGGAAACAAATTTTGAGACAGTCTACTCCGGCGAATTCACGATTAAGGAAAAAATAGCGGTTTACTCAAATTACGACGAAGTGCCGGATAAATATGCCAATGGTTCGTATTCTGTGAAAGGTTTTATAAATAATGCTCAAAGTTTAAATAATAAATCTTTTGTATTAAAAGGAATAGTTGATAAGAAATCTGTATGTTCAGGATGTCCCAAAGGAGTTGTTTGCGAATCATGCGCTCCACCTCATCTTTTTATTACGGATTCTGTGCTTAAGAAAGATAGCAAATACTCTATAGTTATTAATTTTAGCGCAGATCATGGAGTAATTGATCAATTAAAAATCGGAAATAGCATTGAGATAAATGTATTATATAAAATAAATGGCGATGGATTTAGTGTAGAAAATGTTCCGGTTTTATTGACGTTTTTAAGTTTTTTTGAGGAAAAAACGGCGGTTGATCCGAGGTGCGGGCAAAAGATTACCAGAAACGGAAGTCCGGTATTATGCAAAGGTTTTCAAACCAGTTATGAGTTTGATGCAACTTCAGGAAAATGTATTGGACGAGAAACGCCTGCATGCGGATATGAAATACCTTTTAACTCTTTGGGGGAATGCCAAAAAACTTGTGAAAGGGGTTCGGTAAGCGAAAAAGAATTAATATTCAAAATAATTGAAACAGAAAGCTATCCATACCGTAAAGAAGCTGAAAGTCTTGTAATTAAAAATTTGAGAAATTGGACGGAGTTATGGAATTCATTGGGGCATTCGGCGCTTCCGCCGGAAATTAATTTTGATGAATGGATGATTTTGGCCGTATTTCAAGGCGAAAAATCTACCGGCGGGTATAGTATTGAAATAAATAAAATTACGGAAAAAGAAAATGCAATCGAAATTTCAGTGATTGAAACTTCGCCCGGCCGCGGATGTATGGTAACCCTGGCTTTTACAAGTCCGTTTCAAGTTGTAAAGGTTCAAAAATCAGATAAAGAGGTTGTATTTACGACAGAAAAAGTAGTTACTGTGTGTGAGTAATTTATATAGTTCTAAATTGTATTAAATTTGATGGGATTGGCTTATTTAGTAATACCGGGTATTTTTAAGATATCTGTAACGACTAGTTGAAAAATCACGAAGGAAAAGATGATAAATACAAGCCCCACTATGGCTGATAGCAATTGCTCGCGGCCTTGCTGGACTCCTTCTGGTTTGCCTTTTGAGGTGATGATCTTATAGCCCGCGGAGATAATGAGGAGGAGCGCTATCCCTCCGATAAAACTGAGAACGATAGTTAATATCCTGACAATAAATTCCGCAGGGCTGGTTGATATATCTCCTTGCTTTTTATTTGGTCCTTGAAATAGAGAGGTTGCTACTTTGAGACACACTCCTGCTTGAGCACCGGTTCCCCACTCGGCGCAGGGAGGACCGGGAGGAGGAGTGCTATTATAAACTTCTTCCTGCCCAAATATTCCAGGAGTTGGCTCCGGAGAAACATAATTAGCCACCGCGATATAATCAACCGCTAAATTTAGATCGCCCGCGCTATTGTTATTGCTAGTTCTAAATACCTGAA
Source organism: Patescibacteria group bacterium (assembly GCA_018900295.1). Lineage (GTDB taxonomy): Bacteria > Patescibacteriota > Microgenomatia > Levybacterales > UBA12049 > JAHIGH01. The sequence continues at coordinate 2,746 of JAHIGH010000110.1, forward strand.
TGTATCCATTTCGATAAGCAGAATCATTAATAGATAATGCTGATGATCCGTCTCTTGTTTCGGTGATTTTTGAAGTATCAAAGGTGGTCACATAATTATGCCAAACATCGGCAGAAACAACCGGAGAATCATGGGTTGATACCGAAGGGTTTTTTCCGGTCATACGGAAAAGCCGGTTCTGATTGGAAACGACATCCAAATATGGCGCGGCATAACTGTTGTCGGTGTCGTAATAAAGACCCCCTCTGGAATTAACCAGCAGACCCCCATAACCGGTTTTACCAGCTCCTGTATATTTCATTCTTGAAATAATTTTTGCTTTTCCATTGGTAACCGTGTTGGCAGTTCTGATCTGGGAATAATTATTAAATTGAAGCAAACCGGTGGTTAAAGCGCTGTTATCTTCCCTCCAGCCTCCGGAAGACACATCTATCCATTTATTAGTTATATTTTTTGTCGTATCAAGCACGCCGGCAAAATCAGTTCCCCGATCATCAGCGCCATGACCGCGTCTTCCGCCGAATGTATATATTTTATTGTCTATGACTCCGCCGCTTACTCCGTCCGCATCCCAGTATCCCAGCTCTCCCCAAGTCCATGAATCATTGCTTATGTTATAAACCAAATATCTTGAGAAGAAATCACCGCGAGAAGATACGCTTTGTCCCTGCAAAATGTAAATCTTGCCATTCACAACAGGATTTTCTCTTAAGGTTCCATAGAGTCCCACAGGCATTGGCGCGCCCTGCCGCCATGTGTTATTAGCCATGTTGTATATCTGCACATAATTTTTTCCGTTGCCGTCATAATAACCGCCCAATATATATATCTCATTATTATAATACGCCATTGACGGCCAGTTAACTATATTCTGGGGGCCGGTGGAAAGAGATGTATAATTATCTGTTGCCGGATCATATTTATATAAGTTTCTGTTATAGAATAAAAATATATTATTGCCATTAGCAACGGCAGTCAGCCCCTGTCCCTGCAAAGCGCCTGGAAGAGATGAAAGGTTTGTCCATGTATCGGTTGCGGGATTGTATTTTTCTGTTGGAAGATTTGCGGATTGGCTTGCGTTAAAGCCGCCAAAACAGTAGATGTTGCCGCCGTATCCCGTGCACGCAAGTCCCCACCTGGCAACATTTAGGCTTTTCCTCCGGATGTATGTATCATTAAGCGGATCATATTCCCAAACCAAACCCACCGGTTGAAGATAGAATATGTCATATCCGCCGATCGTGTATACTTTTCCATTCAGTACTGCTCCGGCCTGATCTGCATGCGGCTTTGGCAGATTTTTTATCTTTTGCCATGATTTGGGCTCAAAATGATCAAAAAAATTAAATGTGTTTTCTCCGCTGCTTATTGTCGCAGCCGCGCTGTTGCCGTAGTATATGTAAAGATTGGTTGCGGAAGGCGAAGCAGGAATGACCGGAACTTTTACCCAAAAAACAGCAGAACCGGAAGGAATATAAGATTCCAGCCAATAGCTTAATAAAGTAAAGCCATCGGCGCTTGTGAACCTGATATCCGAAAAGTCAAATTTCATATGGGGATTATAGGTAACATTGATTTTGACCTGATAATTATTTTGAGCGCCGGAGGAGGAACCGTTTATAGCGGCAGATTGCCGATATTTCCATGAAGAGTTATACCAATTGGACTGAGTGGCGGCTTTGACTTCGTCTGGTTTAATATGAGAAGAAATTAGAGACAAATTAAACAGAACTATTATGCCTACCAGAAGCTGAAGGATAAGAAAAACCCCAAGAAAAAATTTAACCTTTGAAGACTTAAATAAATATGCTTCTATAGCATGCAAAACTCTGATTATTTTCGTTCCGTTTTTTATTCCCTTTTGAGAAATTTCCATTTTCCTAATTATAGTCTTCATGATAAATTATTATGCTTATGAAGAAATTTCAAATTGTGTATTAATCAGGTTTGGATTATTTGGGTCGGTATTGACGGTAATTTTTATCATATTATTTTAGTATATACGGGAGTTTTTTCGTTGACAAGAGGAAGATTTTCCCGTGTAACACCAATATGATAATGTCCTCTTTAGCCCATATAGAAATGTCCGGTTTTCATCCCTCATACTAAAAGATGGCAGGAGCGAGGGGGTGAAAAATGAAACAAGTAATTTTGAGTATGAAAGAATCAGAACGAATAGCAATTATGGATAACTTAATTGCAAAAAGAATCAAACAAAAACATGCAGGTTCCCAGTTAGGTATTTCTGTTCGTCAAGTAAGACGGATGTTCAAGCGGTACAAACGAGAGGGTGTACCCGGCCTTACCCATCAAAGCCGGGGACGGGTTGGGAATAGAGCGATGCCTCCGGAGAAAAAAGATCAGATTGTTGAATTGATAAAAAAGCAGTATTCTGACTTTGGACCAACATTCGCGGCAGAGAAACTTTTCGAGCTGGACGGCATTAGCGTTTCTGAGGAAAAAGTACGGTTGCTGATGATTGCCGAGGGCTTATGGAAAGCAAAGCAACGAAAGCAGGTAATAATCCATACATATCGGGAAAGGAGAAGCTGTGTTGGTGAGCTTGTCCAACTTGACGGCTCCCCCCACCGGTGGTTTGAGGATCGGGCAGAACCATGTACTCTCATCGCATATATTGATGACGCGACCAGCCGGATTATGGATGGAGCATTTATGGACTATGAAGGAACGTTTACTTTGTTCGCGACAACAGAGCATTATCTGAAACTTTATGGGAAACCATTGAGTCTGTATGTTGATAAACATAGTACTTTCAGAATCAATAGACAGGCAACAATCGAAGAAGAGCTCAAGGATATAAAAGCCAGATCACAATTTGGACGGGCAATGGATGATCTGACTATC
>JAHIGH010000111.1 GCA_018900295.1 Patescibacteria group bacterium
TCCTGACTTCGCCAACCCCTAATTTTTGAGGTTTTTTGTGCCTAGATTTTTATTGTTTGGGTCACTTACGCTAGAATCAGAATGTGTTTGTACGAAAGGATAAAAATTCTGCAGGAAATATTGCTTTTCAGGTAATGAAAAAAGTTGGGCGAAGGAATCGTTTGGTCAAGCATCTGGGAACGGCAAGAAACTCCTTTGAAGAAAGCCAGCTTGCAAAGCTGGGGCAACAATTTCTGGATAGTGAACGGATAAAATCAGGAAAACTATCTCTTTTTGACAGTCGTTATGACAAAAATTCATGGGAAGAATTTTTGTCTAAACTTGAGTTTATTTCCGCACTGGACACTCCCGTTTTTGCTTTCTTTGCCTATTTTTATCGCCTGATCGGTCTTTCTAAATTAGCTGACAATTGCTTTTGCGATCTTGTAATTTCACGAATTATCTGGCCTGTCAGTAAAGCCAAAACCAGAGATTTTTTACAAAGTAATTTGAATAAAAATTATTCTTTAACCTCTCTGTATCGGTCAATGCAAACCGCTGTTTTAAAAAATTATCAGGAGAAAATCGAATCAATCCTGTGGGATTTTCTGCAAAAGCGGGGAGAGACCGTTTCCGTCTTGTTTTTTGATGTTACCACCTTATATTTTGAAGCTTTTGAGGAAGATGATTTCAGAAAATGTGGTTTCTCTAAAGATCATAAATCTAACCAGCCACAGGTAACGGTCACGCTGACCGTCACCCCAACGGGATTTCCATTACATCTGCGATCTTTTTCCGGTAACAAATTTGAAGGACACACAATCATCCCCTGTATTTCAAACATCCGGGAAAAACATAAACTGGACGACCTTATTGTGGTTGCTGACAGCGCCATGGTCAGTCAGACAAATATGGAAGAGCTGGAAAGGCAAAGCCTTAAATTTATTGTGGGGGCAAGACTGTCCAATCTCTCCAAAAACATTTTTCAAAAAATTATTGAGGTTCCAAAAACAGACGGAGCGGCACAAAGGTTTAATTTAGGAAACAACAGGGCGCTTGTTGTTTCCTACTCCCAAAAGAGGGCCGCAAAGGACAAATCAGACCGGGAAAAACAGCTAAAACGGGCAAATTATGCTTTGATAAATCCATCGACTGTGGCCAAAAATTTCAAATTCTTGGAGAAAACAAAATTCGGAGGTTTTTCTTTAAACAAAGACCTTTTGCAAAAAGCAGAGCAACTAGAAGGCTTAAAAGGCTATATCACCAACGCCATATATTTATCAGACAAAGAGATCGTTCAGAAATATTCCCAACTTTGGCAAGTGGAAAAATCCTTCAGAATCAGCAAGTCTGATCTTAAAGCCCGGCCGATTTTCCACACAGCAAAGGAGAAAATTGAAGCCCACCTTTTAATTGTCTTTACCGCCTTGGCAATTATTCGTCTGGTGGAAAACACCACCAAAATTTCCTGTGCCAAAATCCTAGAGAAACTAAACCCCGTCAAGCAAATCATTATTGAGGACAAACTAACTAAAGAACGAATTTCGAAGTTTATTCAGCCAGGTGACGAAGCTAAACAGCTCTTGAAATTAGCAAAAATCAATTGGGTCACTTAATTGGCGAAGTCAGGATATACATTTTTTTCTATTATACGAGGGCTGCTGATTATCGGTAGTTTCAATGTTCATTTTTTTACCTCATGGCGATTTCATATAACATATCGGCATATCTGAAGTGCGAAGCATTTGAGTGTAGCATAGCGAAACCAAATATGCCGTGTTATCGGATGTAGCAAAAAACAAACATTCTTTGTTAAAACTTCTTAAACTTTTTAAAAAAATGTTTTATTGTTTTTATTATATAATGAAAAAGCAAAGAGTTAAAAATTATATCAAAGATAAGAGCCGTAATATTTAATCCCTTTAAACATCCATCTACAACTAGATAATCAGTAGTGGGACACGGACTTGTAAACGAAAAAGGGAAGCCTCGCGGATTTTCCAAATACCATCCGATCCAACCAAAAGGTAGTTGGATGCCAAACTTAAAATATGTTAAAAAACTAGTTATTATACATCCAAAAACTAAAATTAGTAAAATATAAAATATTTTTTTAAAAATGTTTTTCATGATAATTAAAAAATTAATTAATTGTTTGTTTTTTTGCTATTTTTGATAACTCGTTATTGTGCGAATTATTTTCGTATTGTAAAACTAATATTGTATATTATACGAATCCTGCTATTATTTAATTTGAATTTAATTAAATTCTATCACAACTTAACAAGTATGCAAATTCACAGATATTCAAAATTTAATCGCAGGAAAAGATAAAAACAGCTTCGTTTTTTACTTATTTGCCTTATTGTGAAAAATTTCATAAAATATGTTAGTTCTCTATGCCCTTTTAGCTCAATGGCAGAGCAGCGGTATCGTAAACCGTAGATGTCAGTTCGATTCTGACAAAGGGCTCAGAGTTTATTTATAAATATGACTAAAAAATCAAGACTTGAGGAAATATCAAGAAAGCGTTCACTGCGCAATACAATTGTTATTCTCGCGGGAATAATCTGTTTAATTGTATTGTTCTTTTTTTATGGAGTTCCCATGCTTATTAACTTCAGTCTCTTAGTTGAAAAATTGCGGGGAGACGGAGATATCGAGGTCTCCAGTAATACTTCTTCCTATATCGCGCCGCCTGTACTTGATCTTCTTAAAGACGCTACGAACAGCGCTAAAACAAATATTTCAGGATATGCATTACCAAATCAAGTGATCAGACTATATATGAATGGAAAATATATTGATAAGACCACTGTTAATAACAATAATAATTTTATATTCCGGAACATTATCCTTAAAGAAGGAGATAATAATATAAAAGCGAAAGCAATTTACTCCGACAAAGAAAGCGATTACTCACAAAATATACAAATAATATATCAAAACAAAAACCCTGACTTGGAGATATCATCGCCCCGGGATAATCAAATTATTTCAAACGGAGACGCGCAAGTTAAAGTTGAAGGAAAGACTGACCCGTCTGTCCGAATAACCGTAAATGATTACTGGGCAATTACAGAGTCAGACGGAAATTTTTCATATTTACTGCATTTGCAAAAAGGCGAAAATAAAATAAAAGTCATTGCAATAGATAACGCGGGGAACAAAAGCGAAAAAGAA
>JAHIGH010000112.1 GCA_018900295.1 Patescibacteria group bacterium
CACGGCTACGACAGCATTTAGGCCGCGCAGCCGGTTGAACGTTTTTCTCATAGCATCAAGCAGCCGGTCGTTTTTTGTATATTCTTCCAGTAAATGCGCAAGCACTTCCGTATCGGTTTCAGACTTAAATACATGATTTTTGGCTTGTAATTCTTGTTTTAGCTCCTGATAATTTTCAATAATTCCGTTGTGCAGAACAGAAATTTGTTGTGTGCAGTCAAAATGCGGATGCGTATTGAGCAGAGTCACTCCACCATGCGTTGCCCAGCGTGTGTGACCGATGCCGATGCCGGATTTGTGATTTGAAAAATCAGATTCAGGAAGTTTTTCCGGAAGTTTACCAAGATGTTTTTCTATAATAATTTTTTTATGATTTTGAGTTGCTATGCCCCAGGAGTCATATCCGCGATATTCGAGGGTTTTCAATCCATTAAAAATTATTTCAGCAGCATTGTTCTTTTTGCCGATATAGGCGAAAATACCACACATAGTGAAAGATCAAAAATCAAATATCAAAAATCAAAGATAAAAGTTGTGGTTCTTTGAGGTAAAAAGTAGTAATTTTTCTTTTTCCTTTGGGTTTGCATTACTGCAAGTTTTTAGAAAAAGATAAGCAAATTAGCCTTGAAGGTTTCCGCAGATACTCCCTCCTTCGCCCAGACTTCGCCAAGGCTACGTCCGGCAAGTAAAGCTTCGGAAGGGCAAGCCCCTTCATAAAGTTTTAAGGAGAGGTTCGATTATCGCCTAAGGCGATCCTTCTTCCTCGTATCCCGCCCGATCTTTCCGTTCGCCTTTTCATCCGCCAGCTGGCGGAACGGCTCACGGAGCCCCGCCTGCTTCGCTTATGCGAATGCATTGCGGGCAGGGATCTTTGGCGGGCCTTGCGCTCAAATAAGTTATGGTTCTACTTTTTCAAATTCAAAGAACTAAGTAGTATTGTAAAGATTATGGGCTTATATGTCAAGTGAATAGGGGGATTGTGGACTGACAGGGGGTTTTCGGGTATAATTAGAAAATTGTATGCACAAAAAAGTTACAAAAGCCGTTATTCCAGCTGCGGGGCTCGGGACCAGATTCTTGCCTCAGACAAAGGCGATGCCGAAGGAGATGCTTCCAATTGTTGACAAACCTATTATTCAGTGCGTTGTCGAAGAGTTGGTAAATGCGGGTATTGAGGACATTATTATTGTGACGGGGTATCATAAGAGGACTATTGAGGATCATTTCGACCGGCCAAGTATGGAGCTTATGGAGACATTGCGTAAGGGAGGGGCGGAAAAAATTTCGCTTTTGGCAGAGCTTGAGCGAATTTCAGAGATGGCGAATTTTTTCTATGTCAGACAGAAGGGGCCATATGGTAATGGGACGCCACTTCTCAATGTGCGAAAAATTATCGGAGACGATCCTTTCATTTATACATGGAGTGATGATTTTATTAAAGCTAAGCCAAAATCACGTTTTCAGCAACTTTTAGAGATCTATGAAGAGTTCGGGTGCTCGGTTCTTGCAAGCGTACGAGTACGATCCGCCGGAGATTATGATAAATATGGATTTGCCGGCGGCGATGAGATACGGCCCGGGTTAATTGATGTAAAGACGCTTATTGAGAAGCCGGGTAAAAAGAACGCTCCATCACAGCTTGCTACCGTTAGCGGTTCTGTTTTTACTCCGGATATTTTTCAATATCTTGATCAAGCGCTTAATAATTTGCATGATGGAGCAGAGTTATATTATAACGATGTTTTGAAATTAATGCTTGGCGACAAGAAGCGAATTCTGGCGGCTGAAATAAAGAATGGAAAATATTATGATACCGGCAATAAGCTTGAATACTTGAAGACAGTAATTGAGTTCGCGTTGGAAAATAAAGAACTTAATGGGGATTTCCGTGAGTACCTCAAGAGTTTGAAAATTTAAAGCTGTATATTATTTTTTGTTCGGAACACGTTTTTTGTTTTTTATTACTCGGGGGCCTGTCTCGCGCTTTCCCCGTCCGACGGCTTCCTTCGCTTCGTTCGGTCCAGGCGCTCGATGGGGTTCCCCAGCGCTCGCCACCCCTCGTAATTAAGTAGCAGCGTCAAAATATTTTCGTTTAGTATTATAAAAGGGTAATGTATAATAGTTTTATGTCGAAGAGAATTTCATTTTTTTTGTGTGGCGCGTTTCTTTTTTTAGTTTTTGTTTTTTTTTCTTACCTAGTTCATAAAGATATTTTCACTCAATTTGATTTTGATACGACGGTGCGGCTTCAAAATAATATCAGCAGG
>JAHIGH010000113.1 GCA_018900295.1 Patescibacteria group bacterium
GATTATGATCATTGCAGACTTGCGGCAAATATTTGTGATAAGGCGGTCAAGTCCGCGAATACCCGGGTCATAACCCAATGGACGTACGAGCGCTCCCCATACATCTTGATCAATTTGTAATTGCGTCGGCAAAAGCCCCGTTTGTTTCACAATTTTTGGCAATATAAAATCACGGCCGATTACAATTTTCTCCTCATCGTTATAAGAAGGCATGTGAATAATTTCCAGACGATCAAGAACAGCCGTCGATACACTTGAAGCATTATTGGCAGTACCTATGAAGATAATATTCTGGAGGCTGAAAGGGTAATCAATATAATGATCAATGAAAGTTACATTTTGTTCCGGATCAAGTATTTCTATCAGGACACCCATGATATCCGCCCGGGCAGTTTCAGTTACACGGTCAAGTTCATCAAGACATATAACCGGATTTTTTGTCTTCGCGTGAGTTAGTTTCTTGATAATAGCTCCCGGCTCCGCATCGGGAAAATATCTGGACTGCCCGCGAAGTACCCGCGAATCAACCATTCCTCCGAAAGCAACACGCTCAAATGAACGGCCCAATGAATCAGCCAGGGCTTTAGCAAAAGTTGTTTTACCGGTACCTGCAAGACCGACAATACACAGAATTGGAGCCTTAACTATATTATCAGAGCTTTTATTATTTTTAATGTTTAGCATTAGTGAGGCAATATATTCAAGGACTCTCTGCTTCAATGGTTCAAGACCATAATGGCTTTTGTCCATTATTTCTTTTGCCTTTGTCAAATCCAATATATCCTTGCTTTCTTTATTCCAGGGCATATTTACAATCCAGTTGACGTAATGTGAAGTTTGCTCATATTCAATAATAAAAGTCGAACTCATGAAGCCGGCGCTTTGCCGGATAAGCGCCAAACGTGAGATTCGTTCGGTAAGCGCTTCTGTCAACTGTTTGGGTAAAGAAGCATTTTCTATTTTTTCACCAAGCTGTCGAATTTGATCCGTAGATTTTCCGTGGTCATTAACAATATTCATACCTATTGTCGAACTGTTCGGATTATTTTGAATAGTAAAATTTTCAGCAGAAGCAACAAGGTGCATTTTTTGCATATCCTCGTTTTCCGAAGCCATTGTTGCCTTGAGGCTATCGTCAATTTTCATTGGTATATCGCCTCGTGCCACTGCCGCTTTTTCATCGGGATTGGGAGTTGGCACTTGCGGCAAAAGCGCGGGATTGGTATTAGATAATTTTTGGGCAGCAGGATCCATATACTCCTATCATAGCGTATTTTATTGGTTTTATAAAAGGGGGAATCTTGTCTGACCCGCTTGTGGTTTCCCATTTTTCGTCATTTCGAACCCCTACGCGAGTCGTAGGCGAAAAATCCAGGCACGATAGTGCCGTAAATATTCAATAATTACACTTCACTAGATTTATCGCTACGTCGAAAAAAAGGAAGCGTTTATAACTCTGATTCGCCGGTAAGATCTGTAAATCTGCCAAATAAAGCATTTTGGCTGCTTTTTATAAGCAAAGAGGTTAATTTAGTATCAATTTGTTCGTAACTCAAATTTGCAGAAATATTAATAACTCCGGCTCTGGTACTTTGGCTTACAATCTTTCTAAAATCATTTCCGTTGAAAGTGATAATCAAACGGTTTTGCTTCCTTGCAAGAGAATAAACAGACGGGTCTTTAAGGCCAATCTGATTTAGGTCATCACGGATATGTTTGATGTTAAACCGGCTATTGAGGCGTGGAAAACGATGACGAGGCGGCATATTCTCATCCAACAGTAGCTTAAATTTATAAAACCTTCTTGACATGTAGTTTGGCGCTAAGTGTTTCTATAGCTTCATCAATAGCGCCTGAAAGAGTTTTCATATCGATGTGGGGATAGTCTTCATTGATTGCCTCAAGTGTATACCCATCTTTTAGAAGAAATAATATCCTCCCTATGGGTACTCGCGTCCCTTTGATAACTGGTGTACCTCCTAAAATGTCTGGATCTGAAACAATATATTTTCCCATAACTCTATTTGCATCCTATCAATCAACCGGAAAAAAGTCAAATTTTCTCACCAAAATTTGACACCCTACCCACAAATTATTAAATAATTGACAGACAAATTATTTTACCTCGGGAAACCTTAGCTGGAGCAGATTTGCCTGCCCGCCCCTGGAGGGTAACTTGCTCCGAAATAGTTCCATAGCAGTTTGATCAAGCACGGGATTGCTTCGTCGTCCACTATCGTGGTATTCCTCGCAATGACAAGATAAAAAATTTTTTCATTTTTTACTTTTAATTTATGCTGTTGACTTTTAAATTGAGGTTTTATCTGAAGCGTTTTCTTCCTCTCGGTTGGGATTGATATTTTTCTCTTTGTTGTCTTTGAAACTGACGGCTTAATGGATGCTCTCTTTTACTCATATCCCTGACTTCTCCCGGTTGTTTTTCATAGCCTTGAGATACTGGCTGTTGTACAGGCTGCTCGCCGGCACCACCGCCCGCATTTTCATCAAGAACCAATGTGAGATTAACACGCCCCTGTTGATCTATTTCAAGCACCCTCACTTTCACTTGCTGTCCGATTGCAACTACGTCCTCAGGATTTTTTACAAAACCTCTGCCCATCTTAGAGACATGCACCATTCCTTCTTTACTCGGAAGATATTCAACAAAAGCTCCAAAAGGAAGAATTCTTTTGACAGTACCTTCAAATTCCTCTCCAGGCGTTACCTCGCGGATTATACCTTTTATCCACTCGGCACCTTTCTTTACAGCCTCTTCAGAAATCCCTGAAACCGTTACTATGCCATCGTCTTCAACATCAACATTCGCACCTGTTTGGGCGATAATTAAACGTATATTTTTACCTCCGGGACCGATTATTTCTCCTATTTTGTCAACCGGAACCTGAATCTGCTCAATTTTTGGCGCGTGTTCCGAAACTTGTTGGCGGTATTGCGGCATAACTGAAAGGATCTTCTTAAGAACGAGTAAGCGCGCTGTATGCGCGCGGGCAAAAGTCTCAGATATTTGTTTCAAAGTTATTCCCGGAACTTTCACATCAAGTTGAATAGCGGTAATACCCTTTTCCGTACCGGCTACTTTAAAGTCCATGTCTCCTGAAAAATCTTCAAGACCGATAATGTCAGTCAAAAGAACATATTTATCTCCATCGGACATCATACCTATCGAAATTCCGCCAACCGGACTTTCTATCGGAACTCCCGCGTCCATTAGCGCAAGCGTTGATCCGCAGGTTGAAGCCATGGATGTGGAGCCGTTTGATGAAGTGATTTCAGAAACAACACGTATAGTATAAGGAAATATTTTCTTGCTTGGGATAACCGGTATCAAAGCCCTCTCAGCCAAAGCTCCATGTCCTATTTCGCGCCTGCTCAAAAAACCAATCCGGCCTGTTTCACCAACAGAATAAGGAGGCATAGAATAGTGATGAATATAGCGCTTGGTCTCCTCGCCCTCAGCGGATTCGATGATCTGTTCAAGTCTTGGCGATCCAAGTGTGGCCACTGTTAATGCCTGCGTTAACCCTCTCTGGAATATTGCCGATCCGTGAGTTCTGGGTAAGACGCTTACCTCGGCAGACAAAGCGCGTATCTCATCAATTTTTCTCCCGTCAATTCTCTTGCCCTTTTCGACTACATCCTTTCGGATATATTTGAACATAATTTTCTCAACCGCTTCGGCAATTATTTTTTTATCAAGTTCCTGATTGGTATTTTTTTCTTCCTCGAAAATTGTATTAATTAAATTATCTTGCTCTTCATGTCCCGTCTCACAGTCAGCTCTGTTCTTAGCTATAGCAAGAATTTCTTTCTTGTAGGTTTTTTCAAGTAGCACAACTGCTTCTTTAAGTTTATTATTTGGAGTTACAACAATCTTTTTCATTCCGACTTTTTCCACCAGTTCGTTTATAAATGCGATTACTTTTTTTGTTTCCTCATGCGCTTTTTTAATTGCCTCTGTCATAATTTCCTCTGACACCTGATTTGCTCCGGCCTCGATCATGATAGTTTTATTTGCCGTTTGACTTACTATAAGGTCAAGATGGGAAATAGCGCCTTCGCTTGTTACAGGATTCAATAAAAATTCATGATTACCGTTATCTTTGAGGAGTCCCATTCGGATTGCGCCGATCGGCCCCTTCCAGGGAATTGGAGAGATAGACAAAGCGGCAGACACTGCGATCATAGAAAGAATATCCGGCTCATGTTCTCCGTCTACAGAAAGTACTGTAATAGCAACTTGCACATCGTTTTTATATTCTTTGGGGAACAAGGGGCGGATTGAACGGTCAATAAGCCGTCCGGTTAGAATTGCCTCATCCGATGGGCGTCCCTCTCTTTTTACCCAACGGCTGCCTTTGATCTTGCCTCCGGCATAAAGTCTTTCAATATAATCAACGCTGAGAGGGAAGTAGTTAATATCACTGCGTACATTACCCGCAACAACTGTTGCAAGTACCATTGTGTCTCCCAAGCGCGCCAATACAGCCGATGTGGCTTGTGGCGCTAGAGATCCTACTTCAAGAGTTAAGGTCTTTCCCGCAAAATCAAGAGTAAGTGAGGTTTTTTTCATTAATCCTTCATTCCGATCTTTTTCAAAATATCTGAAACGCGTGCCTCATCAACTTTTTTGAGGAAGTTAATAAGCCTGCGTCTTTTAGCGATCATTGACAGTAGTCCACGTCTGCTGTGTGTATCATGGTTATGTGCTTTAAGATGATCCGCCAACCGCGTGATCCTTTTGCTAAGTAGTGCTATTTGGACTTCAGGGCTTCCTGTATCACCTTTGGTTGTTTGGAATTCTGAAATAATTTGCTGTTTTTGCACTGTACTTA
>JAHIGH010000114.1 GCA_018900295.1 Patescibacteria group bacterium
ACAAATAGAAAAAACCAAATATGGAAAAGCAGCAGTTCTGTATCGTTATTCTCTAAGAGTAGGAATATTAATCTTGGTTAGTCGTCAAAAAATCCGCATGGATTCTATCATCTTAAGATTTTTGTGCATTTGCATTTTGACCGTAAAACGGAATCCTTCCGGCGTAAGGTAGATCGCCTCATTAGTTTTTGCAAGCAAGCCTAAATCCACTGCATAATTTGAATACATTCTTGTAGCATTGTATTTTGCTTTTGATGTTTGCCAATCAAAATATTTTCCAGCATAAAAAGCATAAAATTCTATTAATTGCTTCATTGGTACTGGATATGTGTTTTTTGAAAGCGCAAAGACAGACTCAACAACAGCTGCAATACCAAGAATAACTGATGATTCGTAGGGGTTTTGCATGACAAAGTCACATAACAGTCGCGCCTGCTCTTCACTTAATCGCTCTGGTAAAACTTTATCCTTGTATTCTACATATTGCTTTCCTAATTCCGTTAGTGAAATGCTGTCTTGATTTGGCAGCCAATTGATTAAACGCAATTCAAAAGCAAACTTAATTTTATTATACAATGTTTTTTGGGAACCACCAACCAATTCCCGTAATTTGGTAACCGAATTTGTTTGTTCAAGAAAATAAATAAATTCATGAACCAAATGCAAATTCCAAATGCCAATGTCTATCGGTTTTATTCCGATAAAAAAGGTAATAGGTTTAAAGTTTTTGTAAAAAAAATCAAATAACTCTTGCGGGTTGTACCTGATAAGCTTTACTTCTCTTTGCATGGCGAATGATTCTTCTGCTGATGTGACATCTGTGCACAAGAGATATGGCTCTATGTCGCCGTGCAACAAATTACCTTTTTGCTGATACTCAAGAAGGTCGGATTTATAGCTCAAAACTTGATCCAAAAAATTTTGCCTGAATTCAACCGCCTTCAACTCTATCAAAAGTAATTTGGTTTTATAGGCGTACAGTAAATCAAGCCTACCAGACGGCAAAATCATTTGCCGGACAAGTAGTCTTGGTTCGTCTGTGAGATTAAGTAGCCGACGAGTTAACACGCTTGCACCAACTAGAATATCTTCAATTTGAGATTCTCGTACTTCCAGGTTCATGTTTTTAAGTATGGATAAAATTGTTTTTCATTTATAATTTTTTTCTTTTTAACAAGCTGTTCCCTTATAGTTTCACGAATTGAGCCAATTGCTTCAATATCCCAATCAATCATATTTGGTGATGGAAGAAGTTTTTGCATCAGCTCAAAAATTTGATTATCTACAAAATCCTGCCTCTCTATTTCCTGTTTAGTTAGCTCTTTCATAAATTGATTATACTAAATAATTATCTAAAAGGATACGCAATCGTCATGATGAGAATACCCTTTTTGAAGAGCGGCATTCGCCCATTTTCCGCCACGCCCATCTTTCATTCCATTACCAGTAGAATTCTTGAGATTGTAAGGAGGCGATGTGATAATGAGATCAACAGAGCCATCAGAAATTTGCTTCATAATCTCAATTGCATCCCCGCAAATTATTTTATTAAGATAATCGTCAATCTTTTTTGAAGACATAAACTCTTTTATCTTATCACATATCTGGCTATTTCGTTTATAAAACTATCTCTTCAAATCGTGCTATAATACTTCTATGCCCATAAAAAATGAAGCTCCCACAACCTTACAATCGTGGTTTCGTTCCAAAGTTTCGTCGGGAGCGAAATCCCTCCGACTTGTCCAGCGAAGCCTTGGCGAAGTTGGAAGCAGAAATTCTTTGCATTTATTCCCGAACTTACGATCGATATTTTCTGCGAAGGGGGATATACTCGTATTCATCTTTACGCTCATATTAACAATCTCCTCTTTATCATCCGCTCCCCTTGCTTCCTCTGATAGTACAGATGTGTCCTCAGGCACCTACGACAAAGTAACCAAAGAATTAAAAGAAACTGAAGATGCGCTAAATAAATTAGTCGCCGCGACCAAGCCCAATCAATTAGAACTGAAACGCATGCAGGATCAAATAGAAAGACTCAAGAACCAGGTGGCCTCAGTAGAATATGATCTGCAAATTAAAAAAAAAGAAATCGATAATGGATACAAAAACCTCGCGAAAAAACAAGAACTAATTCTTCATACGATTCGCGATTTTTATATAAAAAGCTACACCGAGTCTCCTTTAAGTATATTTCTCGCGAAGACACAAAGCAGTGAACGAACCCAAGAGGAAGTCTACCGGGAAATAAAAACCAACCAGGACAGAAATATCATTACCAACATCGCGCTCTCTATCACAAGTCTAGAAAATAAAAAACAGCAGCTTGTGAAAGAACAAAAATGGCTTATTGCTACCAAGGCAAGCCTTGACGAACAATCAGCCAAGTTGGATGAAATTGTCAAAGGCGCGCTTGCATATCAAAAAATCCTATCCGCCAAAATCCAAGAACTCTCAGCGCAACAACAAGCCATCATAAATGCCAGAAGCGGAGGCTTTACCGTAAATATTGGAGACAGCGAACTGGCAGATGACTATAACGCATCCATTAAAGGCTTCAGAGAATCCGCACCTAACGGATATTTTGGCACTTTTTCTTTTGGCGCCTATACTCACAGAAATGGCATGAGCCAATACGGTGCGCTGGGACGAATTAAAAATAATTCATCTACAACCTACGAGCAACTCTTGAAATATTATTATCCTGGAATTTCAATTAGCAAGATAGATAATGGCAATATTATAGTAAACGGCACCAACAGTTATGGTCAATCCTTCAACAATGAAAGCTACCAACTGGAAGAATACTTAAAACACATATATGAAGTCCCTTCATCATGGCCAGCAGAAGTATTAAAGGCGCAAGCCATAGCTGCTAGAAGTTATGCCTACGGTAAATCAACTATTTGCCCGGGACAAGGGTGTCAGGAGTTCAAAAGTGAAGAAAACGCAGACAGCTGGAAACAAGCAGTAAAAGATACCGAAGGGATGATAATGACTGGTGGCCCTGGTAACTGGCAATACTCCTCAACAACCGGAGGCTGGATTAACGGACTGGGTTGGGACACCACCGACGGACAGGGAGGATCCAATTTTATTGATAAATCATTTGAAAAAATTGCCGGTTCACCATGGGTTTATAAAGCTTGGTATACAGAAACCTACCGCAATAATTCTGATAAATGCGGGAGAGATAATCCATGGCTTTCTCCGGAAGAAATGGCGGATATTGTAAATGCCGCAATTGCTTTAAAAACCGGAGGGATTGATACCTCAAGAATTACTCCTGTCTCTTCTTGCTGGGGAGGGAATCCCTATTCCATGTCCGAACTTCGTAGCATAACACCTGGAAGCATAAACTCTGCAACCAGCGTCTCTGTTTCTCAAAATAACGGAAATACAAATAGCGTTACAATAAACGACATTAACTTTTCAGGAGATGATTTCAAAAGAGCTTTTAACTTAAGAGCTCCGGGTAGACTTTCAATCCCGCAAAGTGGCTTCGCCTTTTTCAACATCGAACAAAAATGAAACTCTATAACTTGAAGACTTTCGACTTTAGACTTGACGACTTATTATATGCCTGACATTTTCATCTCGCCTAAAACAATACATAGAACAACAATTAACCATCATGATCAACCGATTCCTGATACAAAAATAGCCAATCTCGGCCTCTTTTCCGCACTCGCCCATCATCCGCACGGATTTAATTTTGCCCATCAGGAAAAAAACGAAGAAATCATCCTCTTTACCAGACGTCACTTCATCACCAATCTCCCATGGATCGTCATCGCCTTTCTCGCGCTTCTCATTCCTCTGTTATTTTTCCCTATTTTACAACTAATAAACCTTCCCCTATTCCGCCCGTCACTCCCTGTTGCTATAGTCATCCTCTGCTTCTATTATCTTATAATTATTGGTTTTGCCTTTTATAATTTTCTGGATTGGTTCTATAATATCGGCATCCTAACACAAAAAAGAATACTCGACATTGATTTCATACACCTCTCCTATATTGATATTGCCATAACGCAATTACCTGAAGTCGAAGACGTAGTACATAGACAAAAAGGGTTTTTTGCTTCTTTCTTTGATTACGGCGATGTGATCGCCCACACAATTCCGGGCAAAGAAGAATTTGTCTTTGAAAAAATTCCCCATCCTACGCAAGTCGTTGATATTTTGAGCAAATTAATGGCCGATTAAAAAATATGTTAGAAATACCACAATTAACAACAAATATACTAATTCTGGATTTACCATTCCTTTTAAAAGGAGCCCTCCTGGTATTGATCGCTATTTACGCTATTTTTACATTCTTTATTTACAACAAAGTCCGGGCCCTGAATAGGATTGTCTTTTTTCCTCCCCGAACCACATCAAATTCTATCAAACTACTTAGTCTTATTTATTTTCTTATCATACTCTCGCTTTTTTTCCTCACTCTTGTTATATTATAAGTAATGACTAAATTAAGTCTCGCGTACGCAAAGATTGTCGCGACACCCACAAATACCGGATGGTCGCAGGTTTATAATGCAGGAAGTCTCTTCGCTGTACTTTCACTTACTGTGATCCCCGATTCAATCGAAGTAGAAGAAGCAAATTTACCGGCGATAGGAAAAGAACTCCTCAATAATCTTGAAGCTGAATTCTTCACCCTCGAAGAAAAAACATTTCGAAGTATTGAAGCTGCTATGGAAAAAAGCTTTAATAAAATTGTTCCCGGGATAACTACTGATGCCTGCCTCGCTTATTTCAAAGACGATCTTCTCTATCTCTTCATACTCGAAAAAGGAAAAATTATTATGAAACGCGATGAATTATTAGGCCTGCTACTGGAAAAAAGGGCTGACGACCCGCGTCTGCTTACCGCCTCTGGACGCTTGCGGCAAGGTGATATTATTTTGCTCCAAACCGATCATTTTACCCAAAATATAACGGAGCAAAATATTACTGCCGCCTTCGAGCTACAACTGCCCAATGACATAGCAGAAAGCTTATCTCCACACGTCCATAAAAAAGAAGACGGAAGCCAAGCGGCTATTATTATCGCCTATAACGGCGCACTTCCAACCCAAAGTCCCCTTGAAGAAAATATAGAATTAGTCAAAGAACCTATACCTGCAAAAACAGATAACCAGCCTTGGCCGGACAAAAAACCATCTTTGTTTTCAATCTCTTCAATTACAAAATTTCTAAAAAGATTGAAATTGCCAATTCCTCATCTCACAAAAAGACAAATAAGCGCGTTGAGTCTCGGGATTATCTTGCTCACCCTTCTTATCGCAAGCATCATTTTCACAAAAACCCAACAGGAAAACGCCAAAGACGAAGCCCTCTTCCGACAAATCTACACGCAAGCACAAAAAAATTACGACGAAGGAAAAGCGCTTGTCAAACTAAACCAAAATTTAGCTCAAGACGACTTCGTCAAAGCAGAAAAAATCCTCAAAGAAAATATAAATAAATTCAAAGCGAATTCACAACAACAAATAAAGCTTCTTGCGTTTCTAAAGCAAATAGAGACAGAACTCAATCCAACCACACCTCCCATTGGTAAAATTTCCCCAACCACAGCGAATGTAACCGAGCTAAATTTCCTAAATATTGAACAAAAAGAACAAGCCATGGCCTTTACTCAAGACAATTCTTCAATCTACATGTTAACCGACCTAGCGGTAACCGCAATTGACAAAGCTACAGGTAAGAAAAAAGATATCCTCACCAACAATAATGACTGGAGCCGGCCTGTCGCGCTCTCTTCTTATCAGGGAAATATCTATATCCTGGACAAAAAAGCAGGAATACTCAAATTCGTAGCTGCGCAGGATGAATTTGGCTTAACTGACTATTTCAAAGGAACTCCGCCGGATCTAAGCAAAGCGCAAGACTTGAGCATTGACGGATCCATCTGGATTCTCATGCAGGATGGAAAAATCCTGAAATTCACCAGAGGCGAATCTGAGAACTTTACAATCACAGGCTTGAACAAGCCTCTCAAAAACCCTTCCAAAATTTTTACCGACAGAAACACAGACAGCCTCTACATTCTCGATAACGGTAACGGAAGAATCCTCATACTTGATAAAAACGGCCAATATCAAAACCAATACAACGCCGATATTCTTCAAAACGCGAAAGACTTCGAAATCATCGAAAAAGACCAAAAAGCCCTCATACTTACCGAAGATAAAATCTGGGAAATCCCCCTCTAATATAATTGTCATTGCGAGAAGCACCACGATAGTAGGCGACGAAGCAATCTCTATCGAACTTCAATATCTTTATTTTGATAAATAACAACCTTCGCGTCTTTATAAACAACCACCCATCCTGCTTTCTTCGCGGCCTTCACCACATTAGAAAAACCCGCCTCCTTCTCCGGCTTCATATGCAAGCTCTTTTTAACAAAATTATCCAAACTCGCTATCTGTTTCTGTAACTCAGTTTGCTTACTATTATCTTCAACAGGTACAAGTAATGTGCTGATCCCGTATTTGGAAGTAAATGATCGGAAAGCCAACTCTCCGTTCAAAAATTTACCATATTCCTCAAAAGCATAATCGCTCTCCCCACGAATATGCGCCTTCCATCGCCAACTTGGCATCCTGCCGTCTATAAATACCTTTTTCTCCTGCAGTTTCCAGATTAAATACCCCCCCCAATTATACGACGAAAAAACCTCCCCCTTTGGTATATATCTACGTAAATAACTTACTGCCTTATCCGGATATCCTGTATTACTATCCGCATTAACTAATACCTTTGGCATATTCACCAAAAACTCCACCACGCCTAAT
>JAHIGH010000115.1 GCA_018900295.1 Patescibacteria group bacterium
AAATTTAGGCCAAAGATATTCACAGGAAGTGAAATCTGATCAAAGACCTATAAATCCCCCCCGAAGATTCCAAGCCAACAAACCGCAAGACAATCAGGAGGAAGATTTAAACCAAAAAGCTCCAAATGACTGGCTCGCCCCCAAAGTCTACAAAGGCTCCTCCAATTTTTAATAAATACAGACTTAAACAGTTGTCATTCCCGCGAAGGCGGGAATCCATACTTAAAATAATTAATTATTTATGATGATAGAAAGAGGATTTTTTACTAATTCCAAAAAAGAGATGCCGCATCATAATCCTAGACCGATTTTAGCCTGTTAATGCCGGAGCGGATTTGCAATCGCTACGGAAATGTTTCGGAGCAGGTTACAAACCTGCTCCGGCAGAGGACATAGAGGAGCAAAGAAAAAAGTGGTAGGATATACTTTATAAATGAAATTAACCAAAGAAAGACAAGGCGAGATTTTTATTTTTATCGAAGCCTCCTGACTTCCGGATTTAGTACGTGTTTTGACTCTTGTAAAATTTTATCCACATATTTTTAGCTTTCCAGCAGTTTAACCATAGGGTTATCCGCTGCATCCATTCGTTTCACGAATTGCTTGCCAGTAAGCCTATCGGTAAACGTGATATCCAGTATGTCCCAAATCATATCTTTCACGCTTCGTATAGAGTAGTTCGTTTTCATTTCAATCGCTTTCGCCAAACAAAGGCTCGCGAAGACAATAAAAATATGGGCTTCAATGCTATTCCGCTTGTGGTGGAAGATGGGTCGCGCCTGAAGATCTGATTTGGCTATACGAAACGCTTTCTCAACATGCCAAAGATTATGATAGTGGGCAATAATATCCGCGTCGGTGAGTGTTTCATCTTTTTCAAACAAATTGGTATAGTAGCCTTTAATACCTAAAAGTAGTTTTGTTTTTGCGATAAGCTTGGTATTAATTATGTACACTTTTTCTTTTTTTTCTCCTTTTTTCTTTCTCTTTTTATCTGTCTTCCTTTCTGTCTTTTTACCACTTTGTTTCAGCATTAAAAACTTTGTCCGTTTTCCCTCGCTGTTTTTCGACACGAGATACTCAGCCTTTGTAATTTGCTTCTCCATCTCCCGCTTGTCTTTGTGGTAGCGTTTTATGGAGAAGTCACATAAAAGAAGGCCTTTCTCTGTTTGTATTCTCATTGATTTCCCATTAAGCAGTTGCAGTTCTTCCATTGTTTGGTTTTGGCCAATCAGCTCCTCATGTATTTGCTTCATCTCCTTGTTTTTGAGATTTGCTATTTTTGCTCCAACAATATATGAGAGACTCTTTTCTTTAAGCTTTTCAACATTTTCTAAACTAATCATCGCGGCATCGGCTACAATAGTGAGCGTTTGGATACTATGCTTTTTTTGAAAACTTAAAATGGAGGGGATAAAAGTATCCCCTTCAAAAGTGTTGCCTTCATAAACATCGTAGGATACGGGGAATCCTTCTTTAGTCACCATAAGGCCAATGACAATTATCGGCTGGCCTATCTTTATCTCTTTGCCTAGGCCTCCTTTCCGAAGGCCTTTTTCAATCATGTTTCCCTCCTCATCAAATTTATCTTCATCCTCGGTAAATGATTCATAGTAAAGTGTTGTCACATCATAAAAGATAAGGGAAAAGTTAAATCCGAACGTTTGCGTAGCGTAGGAAACCGCGATCTTTTCTGCTTCATCTTTCAAAAGTATTAGTTTTGGTAATCCCTCATAGACGGCATCTTCGGTATAGTCAATACCAAAATATTTTTGCAGTAGCATAATTGATCTAAGTTTTGAACATGGCTCAATCAGGCGCAGAAAGGCGAGATCGCGCAGGAGGTCGCTACCCAGCCGGGTTAATCCGGTTCGCTCGTAAAAGAAGGAGAGAAATTCATGGGCAAACGTATGGACGCTTCGGGTAACGGACAAGCGGTCAACGACCTGTTCAACCTCTGAAAGCAGGAGCGGCCTGCTCACTCCAAAGAGCTCAGGGAAAAGCGGCTGGGTGATAGCCAAGTCAACAATATATCGCTCTGCTTGTTTTTGAAGAAGCTTAAGCTCATCATCGTTTCCTGCGCTTCCAATATGTTTGACAATTTTGGTCTTTTGATGGGCTCTCTCAACGACCTGTACAGCGGTTTTACCGGAAGCAGTTTTTGTGGTACGCGTCTTGAGCATATATCCACATTTTAGGGTTAGTACTTGTTTTTGACAATGTCATTTTCTCCGCAGCCTCAAAATGTTCGTTTTACCTATAGTCTCGGGAAGTCAGGTGAAAATAAGGTGACAATTCTTGCGGACTACGCGGTGCAATCTGAAGAAATTGAGGTTGAAAAGGCATTGGAAGCAAAAAAAAGAGCGGAGGATATCCTGAAAAAAACAAAAGAAAAAGTGAGCGACAGAGATTTCGCCCTCGCGCAGGCAGAATTAAGACGGGCTGTTATGGAACTGCACGTAGCTAATAGAAGGAGAAGAGTCCGATCCTCAATTCCGCAAAAGTAAAACTGATTGTTTAGTTCTTTAAAGTAATCTGTTATCCTGAGCGTAATGAAGGATCCTTATTTGATAAATAAATTCTTCCCTGAGTTGCTTCTTTAGTATTTGCCTTATTGGGAGAAATTTCATAAAATATGTTAGTTCTCTATGCCCTTTTAGCTCAATGGCAGAGCAGCGGTATCGTAAACCGTAGATGTCAGTTCGATTCTGACAAAGGGCTCAGATTATCAAAATACTTAAAATATGACTAAACAATCAAGACTTGAGGAAATATCAAGAAAGCGTTCACT
>JAHIGH010000116.1 GCA_018900295.1 Patescibacteria group bacterium
AGGAAAAGTACGTGATTTTTATATATTATCGGACAAGCGCGTAATTATCACAACCGACCGTCAATCAGCTTTTGATATTATTTTGGGACATATTCCTTTTAAAGGCTCAGTCCTGAATTTACTGGCGGCATTTTGGTTTGAAAAGACCAAAAAAATCGTTCCCAATCATGTTATTTCAATCCCCGACCCGAATGTGACCATAGCTAAAAATTGTAAACCTATTCCTGTCGAAATGATAATACGGGGATATATCTCAGGAATTACAAATACCTCGATCTGGGGCTCATACGAAAAAGGAGAGCGTACTATTTATGGCTTGAAATTCCCTGAAGGGTTGAAAAAGAATCAGAAACTGCCTCGGCCGGTTATTACTCCGACAACCCATGCAGAAATAGGAGGCCATGATGAAAGATTGACAAGGGAAGAGATAATTTCGCGCGGGATTGTAGATAAAAAATTATATGAAGAAATTGAAAAAGCGACATATGAATTGTTCGATTATGGAAGCAAGCTTTGCGGGAAACAGGGATTGATATTGGTTGATACAAAGTATGAGTTTGGTCTTGCTGATGGTAAGCTTACTCTTATCGATGAAATCCATACGCCGGATTCTTCACGGTTTTGGGTAAAAGACACATATGAGTCTCGTTTTGAAAAAGGAGAAGAGCCGGAGAATTACGATAAAGAATTCTTGCGGCTTTGGTATGCGAATAAAGGATATAAAGGCACGGGCGCTCCGCCTGAGATGTCTGAAGAATTGATCGTAGCATTGGCAAATCGCTATATTGATGTTTATGAAAAAATAACCGGTAAAAAATTCCACGTCTATAGCTATCCTATTGAAGAGAGAATTAAAAGAAATATCAAAAAGCTTACTAATCTCTTATGAAAAAACAGAAAATAACATACTCTCAATCAGGCGTCAGTTATGCTTCTATGGATCCTATTAAAAGACTTGCGCAAAAAGCCTCTAAAGAAACTGCTGTTTATTTAGTAAAATCAGGATTTAAGGAAATAGAAGAAACAAAAGGGGAATCTGCATATGTCTGGAAGCAAGGTTCTGTGTACATGGCGTCTGTTATCGAAGGCTTGGGCACCAAAAATTTAGTAGCGGATGATATGCGTATCAGAACCGGAAAAACTTATTACGACACCATCGGACACGATACAATTGCCGCAATAATAAATGATCTGGCAACTGTTGGCGCAAAACCGTTGGTTATTCATGCATACTGGGCTGTTGGGGACAGTAAATGGTTTGATGATAATGAACGTATGGAGGATTTGGTGAAAGGCTGGAAAAGCGGATGTGATCTGGCGGAAATCAGCTGGGGAGGCGGAGAAACCCCGACCTTAAATGGAATTATCAACCCGAATACTATTGATTTAGGTGGTAGTGCTGTTGGTATCATTAATAATGAGAAGCGTTTATTAACTGATAAAAAATTGCGATCAGGCGATAGTATCCTCATGTTAAAAAGTAATGGTATTAATGCTAATGGTATTTCTTTGGCCCGTGCTGTTGCCAGGCAATTACCGCAAGGATACGCAACCAGGCTGCAGGATGGTACATTCTACGGCGACGCTCTTCTCACAAAAACAAATATTTATGCCAGGCTTGTCCGGGACTTATTAGATAATGGTATCGATATCCATTATATTTCCAATATCACCGGCCATGGGCTTCGGAAAGTTATGCGCGCCAGGCAGGAATTTTCTTATGTTTTAGAAAAAATATTCGAGCCTCAAGAACTCTTTTGTTTCATCCAAAAACACACAGGCCTCTCTGAGAAAGAAATGTACGAGACTTATAATATGGGCATGGATTACGCGATCTATTTACCACGAGAGGATGTAGAAAAAGCTCAGGCAATCGTCAAGCAAAACGGCTTTGAAAGCATTGATGCAGGGTACATAATGGCCGGAAAACGTCAAGTAATCATCAAGCAAAAGAATATTAACCTCGAAGGAGAATCACTGCGACTCAAAGCTTAACCACTTAAATAAAGATATCTAACACTAGTAATATATAGTACGTATGAGTTAAGTATTGTTTTCATGTATTGACAACTATATCAAAACTTTGTTAGCCTTATTATAGTCCCTTAACTCACCTAAGGTAATATAGGTAAGTTTTGTTATGGTATTTATTAAATGGTTAAAATAATTGGTGTTTCTCAAAAAGATGAAGAAGTCCTTCTTTATTATTCTTATAAAAGAGATAATAACACCTTTTTTAAAACAATCGCCAGTAAAGACGGGTTTTCATTTAAAGAAAAATCTTATTATGTTATTGTAACTGACGAAAAAAAGAAAGAAGACAGGAGTTATAATTGGAAAAACGCTAAGTTTGTTAGTCAAAAAAATGGCTACTTTGTCCTTTACAATATAGATTTAAAAGAAAGGGTAACTCTAAACCCTAAGAAAAGCTTTGAGGGAATAATAAACAATGTCCCTATGGTGGCTTTTTCAGAAGACCTTATCCATTTTTCCACCAGAGGAAAAATATCAGGAGTTACCGGGCCTCTTGCGATTGTACCGCTCATGAAATTCCGTAATAGGTTTGTTGGCTATTATGGCGAGAAAAATATTCAATTGGCATATTCCGGAGACTTTAAAACATGGAAGCCTGAAGAAAAGGAGCTTCTTACACCCAGAAAAGATTTTTTTGATGACACGGACTTGGAGGTTGGAAGTGTTTTCTCACAACCTACGCATAATTTATTAATTTATTATGTAAAAAAACACATAGGGAAAAATTTGCATTATTCTGTTGGCGCTGCAACTTTCAGTAAAAAAAATCCAACAGAATTACTTGCCCGCTCCGACAAGCCGATTTGGGAATTTCCAAGACATCTGCATCCGGGAAAAATCGCGCCTCTCGGCTGCGTGCAATTGAAAGACCAATTGATTTTGTATTGGCTGCTGGGAGAGAACAATATTTATGCTGTATCCTGTCCAATTCCTTTTAAGACTGATGGGCTGAAAGATAAAGTTTTTGCAACACTTAAGCGATTTAAAGATAACCCGATTATCAAGCCAAACGCTAATAATTCATGGGAATCAAGGGCTGCATTTAATACGGCTGCTGTCTATGAAGACGGAAGGGTGCATTTTGTCTATCGTGCCCTGGGAGATAAGGATTTATCTGTATTCGGTTATGCGACAAGTAAAGACGGAGTGAATATTGATGAAAGGCTGGATGAGCCGATTTATATACCCAAGGAACCGTTTGAAACCCCCGGACAGCGGGTTATGGCAAGTCTTGCTGATCATTACCTTTCAGGCGGCGGATATGGAGGAGTAGAGGATCCGCGCATCACCAAAGTTGACGACAAATTTTATATGACCTATGTTGCGTTCGATGGCGCGACGCCTCCGCGGGTTGCGATTACTTCAATAAAGGTAGATGATTTTCTCGCGAGAAAATGGGATAAATGGGAAAGGCCAAGGCTTATTTCTGCTCCCGGAATGGTAAATAAAAATGCCGTAATTTTTCCTGAAAAAGTGAATGGCAAGTATGTCGTATTTCATCGGGTTTTTCCGAATATTTTAGTTGATTTTGTTGATGACTTGGAGTTTAACGATTACCTCAAAGGCCAGTATGTCATTACGCCCCGTAAGGATCATTGGGACAGTAAGAAAATCGGAGCAGGTGCGCCTCCCATCAAAACAAAAGACGGATGGCTCCTTATTTATCAATCAGTGGGGCATCAGGATTCCAGCCGGTACAAGATCGGGGCTATGGTTTTGGACATTAATGATCCGACCAAGGTTTTATATCGTAGTAATCAGCCGCTTATCTCGCCTGATATGCCTTATGAAAATGAAGGGCATAAAGCGGGAGTTGTTTATCCTTGCGGTGCAATCGTGAAAGATGATAATCTTTTTGTTTATTATGGCGGAGCTGATACTGTCGTTTGTGCCGCTTCAGAAAATCTGGATAAATTCTTATATCAGTTGAAGCACAGTCAGACACCCAAGCTTCATCCGGTCAAAAGTCCATTATTTAATTAATACATGACTCAATTACAGCGCTTTTCCGGAAATCCCATTCTTTCGCCCGATATAAATAATTCATGGGAACACGATGCTGCTTTCAATGGTTGCGTGGTGCGTCAGGACAATGTGTTTCATATGGTTTATCGCGCGTTGTCCGCGGAGCAAAAGCATGAAGGTATTTCCATGAAGGTATCTTCAATTGGATATGCACAAAGTCAAGATGGCACGCATTTTGGACAGCATCAATTGCTTTTTTCCCCGACTGAAGATTGGGAAATTTTCGGATGTGAAGATCCGAGAATTACATATCTCAACGGAAAATATTATATTTTTTATACCGCTTTGTCTGTTTTTCCTTTTACGGCGTATGGCATAAAATTGGGAGTAGCTATTACACAAGATTTCAAGGCATTTGAAAAGCATCCCGTTACTACCTTTAATTCAAAAGCGATGGGTCTCTTTCCTGATAAGGTTCAGGGCAAAATGGCTGCATTGCTTACTGTGCATACCGATCTTCATCCTGCAAAAATTGCCTTGGCCGTTTTTGATAAGGAAGAAGATATTTGGTCGCCCTATTTTTGGGAAGAGTGGTACGACAATCTAAATTCTAATATTATTCATTTACTTCGAGACCTACGCGATCAAGTAGAATTGGGCGCGCCTCCTATTAAAACAAAAGAGGGATGGCTGGTCATTTACTCATACATTAAAAATTATCTTTCCAACAATAAAGATTTTGGTATTGAAGCAGTGCTTTTAGACGAAAAAGATCCGAGAAAAATCCTCGGAAGAACGCAATATTCCCTCCTTACTCCTCAGGAAGACTATGAATTGAAAGGGGAAGTATCAAATATAGTTTTTCCGTCCGGCGCGTGGTTAACAGATGATACGCTTTCCGTTTATTACGGAGCGGCAGATACCCGCATCTGTGTGGCCTCGTGTTCTTTAAGTGAACTTCTTAAAAGCATGATTCCGGAAAAAAAATCATTCAACATAAATTATAACGAATACGACGGCAAGCTGGTTCGCTTTGAAGGCAATCCGATTCTTACGCCTAAATTAGAATTAGATTGGCAAGCAAGCGGGGTTTTCAATCCGGCGGCAGTATACGCGGACGAGAAAGTTCACATAGTTTACAGGGCACAATCTCGTGACGGTACATCAACATTTGGATATGCCTCAAGTAAGGATGGATTTCACATCGACGAGAATCTCGATTATCCGATTTACGTACCTCGTGAAGATTTTGAAAAAAAGCCTCATCCGCTTGGCAATTCAGGCTGTGAAGACCCGCGCCTTACCAGGATCGGAAATCGATATTTTGTAACTTATACGGCATACAATGGGGTCTCTTCGCCTCGGGTCGCGCTTAGCTCCATCAGCATTGATGATTTTTTGAATAAACGCTGGAATTGGGATACGCCAAAACTTATTTCTTTGCCGGGGGTTGATGATAAAGATGCTTGCATAATTGAGGGAAAAACAAAAAATACATATATTATGTTCCACCGGATGGGGGATTCGATCTGGATAGAGATCACGGATAATTTGGATTTTGGAGAAAAAAATTATCTTGCGGGAAGCGTACTTGTTTATCCAAGAGGCGGCAAATGGGATAATGTAAAGTTAGGCATCGCGGGGCCTCCATTCGAGACGAAAGAGGGTTGGGTTCTTCTTTATCATGGAGTATCTCAACCTGGGAATGTATACAAAGTCGGTGCGCTTCTTTTGGACTTATATACACCGACCAAAGTCCTGGCCAGGACAGATTATCCCATCTTTGAGCCGGAAATGCCTTACGAATTAGAGGGACAGGTTCCCAACGTCGTTTTCCCCTGCGGCCAGGTCGTCATAAAAGATTTACTATATGTGTATTACGGTGGAGGAGACAAGGTTGTCGGAGTTGCGACTGTACCCCTTGAAAATTTACTAAAAAAACTTCTTTCCAACCCCAAAAGCTGCGACCTCAAGTAAATAGCATTTTCAGCGATATTCTAGTACAATAAAACAACGAAAACAGTCAATATTGCCGGATCATCTAATGGTAGGACGATGGACTCTGAATCCATCCATCTTGGTTCGAATCCAAGTCCGGCAGCAAGGCACAATTCTGCGCCTTGCTCCGCAGGAGTAAGAAAATAAGCAGAATTTTGCCGCAGCCAGGTACCGACTGGTACCTGAGCAAATATGAAATTTTATTACATATATGTACTTCATAATTTCCGTAAAAACTTCA